>CAYYHH010000221.1:0-3915 GCA_964471645.1 uncultured Oscillospiraceae bacterium | reverse complement strand
GCCGAAGGTAACACCCTCGCAAAGACACGCTCCCGAAAACCGCTGATTTTCGTGTAATCCAAAATATCTTTGCTCCCCGTAGTCGCCAATATATTCCCCTCTGCACTGTTCAATACCCGGCATATATCGGACAGGCTTTCAAAGTATTCCACTCCGCTGTATTTATTTGCGGGTCTTATGATTCTGATCAGCGGCATTGAATCCCCGCAGGCTTTTTTTATATTTTGCGATATCAGCTCTGCGAAAGGATGGGTAGCATCCACCACGTAATCAAACCCCTGCGCCAGTTGTCGGATTTCATCTTCGGAAAGCCTGCCTTCACAAATTTTCAACCCGGATACATGGGAAATGCACATGCTGCCGTAATCCGTCGCGGTACAGGCTGTAACATCTGCACCTTCGGCAGTCAGGAATTCGCAGATTTTACGCCCTTCTTCGGTTCCCGCAAAAACAAGTATTTTCTTAGACATCTAATCTATATCCTCTCGGCGTGACCAATCTGTTTCCTATTACTTTCGTGGTTTCATTGCCTATGATAACGGTAGTAAACATGTCGACCTGTTGATCCCTGAGCTGAGAAAGAGTCAATATATTGCCTTCCTCCCCTTCCCTGCCTATATTTTTCACATAGCCGCACATGGTTTCCGCAGGCAGGTTTTTCATCACTATTTCGCAGGCTTTTTTTAGGAAACCCGCCCTTTTTTTGCTGGATGGGTTGTAAATCACGATGACGAACCCCGCACGGGATGCCAGATCAAGCCGACTTTCAATCTTTTCCCAAGGTGTGAGGAGATTGCTCAGGGATATTACGGCAAAATCGTGGGTCAGCGGTGCACCTAGCACTGCCGCGGCACTGGATGCCGCAGTGATTCCGGCTATGACCTGAATTTCTGTATCTATTCCCAGCTCCTCACATACCTCCAGCATAAGTGATGCCATACCGTAGATCCCCGCATCTCCACCGGATACCATAGCTACGGTTTTTCCGCTTTCAGCCTTCAAAGCAGCTGCCCTGCAGCGCTCCACTTCTTTCATCATGGCTGTGGATATGACTTCCTTGTCTCGTGTCAAATCGCGGATAAGATCGATGTAAACGGTATATCCTGCGATAACATCGCTGTTTTGTATTGCTTGCAGGGCTTTCGGCGTTATCTGACAAAGCTCACCCGGCCCAAGCCCGATTATGTATATCATTTTGCGGCGGCCTCCTCTCGAAGGTTGTTGTGAAATGTCAACCATTCATTAAACTTACCATAATATTTGGCGATTATCATCCGTATCTCATCCAATTGATCCTTATCAAAACAAGACGTGCTCCTGCCGATATCATCTACATCTATACACTTTGTTTCCTCAATTTTTTTAACGGACGGCTCAATATCTCTGGGCAAGGCCAAGTCGAAAAAGTAATCCGGTTTCTTGCTGTATTTTGATACCATATCGTATGTAATAGTAAAGTGAGGACTTTTTGTCGAACTGATAACGATGTCAGACAAGGGGATCATTTCCTCCCTGCGATCGTAAGTTATGGTTTTACAGCCCTTTGGGATGATTACATCTGTATATTTGTACTGTCTCAATGTCATACAGACATCGCATCCCAAATCAAGAAAAGTCTGTGCCGCAAGCCTGCCGATCTCTCCGTTCCCTATCACCAGCACTTTAACATCTTCGTTATTTTTCAAGTACTCCTCAGCCATATTTACTGCGCCGCTGACGATAGACGGAGAAACATGCTTAATATTTACCTCGCATTTAGCCCTTTTTGCGCAAGTGACCGCATGCCGGAACAGCGTGTTCAAAATGGGATTGCTGGATTTCTCTGACATTGCCAAATCTATTGCCTCACCGACCTGGGTAATGATCTGATCCTCTCCCAGGATCATCGAATGCAGCCCGCAGGCCATTTCGAACAGATATTTTATTAATTCATCGGAACGCTTAATATAGCAACACTTGTCCAAAATCGCCCTTGGTACCTGTGTATATTTAGCGAATATATTTTTCAGCTTGTCGTTATCCATAAATTCATAACCTGACAGATAAATTTCCGTCCTGTTGCAGGTGGAAATTACGACAGTTCCATCTACAGTGGATATTTTGCGAAGATCTTGCATCACCTTTTCTATATCGCTCCTTGTTAAACTGATCTTTTCTCTTAAGTCGATTGCTGCAGTGCGGAAATCAACCCCTATCATTGCCATTCCCAAAGAAGCACCTCCATTCTTTCATCGCAACTGCAACTGTGATGCCCTTCACTACGGTCTTTTTCAAGATAAGTCTGCCGTTTCCCGAAAGCATCACAGCACTCCTTTCACATACATTACCTATCCCTGTTGTTTTTTCAACAAAATCCGACGATGAGAAATCACCCTTTAGCCCACTTAAGACTTCGGCGGAATAGGTATTAAAATCTACCCTGTATTTCCCGCAAAAATCTATTATCGCTTTTTCGTCGGCTTTCAGATCTATGCTGGCCATACCGCGTACCAGATTCAGCGGTATGCCATGCTCTTCCAGTATCTTCAGCAACTTGTCCTCAAAATACCCGCTGTCGATATCTTTGCGGCATCCTATCCCAAGGCAATACGTCTTTGGTATAAGCTTCAAGCTTCGCGTAAAGGGTTCGGACCCGGAGCCGTTGTACACATATATCCCTGTTTTTTTATTGTCTTGATCTATAAAATCAGGCAGTTTACCGTCCAGCGGGTATTCGCAAAGGAGCCCAATCTTTTCGCCCCTGAGCAATGCCGACGATATATGCTTGATATTCTCTATGTTTTCAATATGAAGCCCGCTCCTTTTTGCCCATACATCTACCGAAAACACATGGTTGATGTCGGTAGCGGTGGTGATGATCGCCTGTCCGCCTATACAATGCGCAATCATATCCGCGTATTCGTTGGCACCGCCCAGATGCCCCGAAAGCAAAGGTATCACGAAGCGTCCATTCTCATCGATTACAATGACTGCCGGATCCTTTTCTTTTGATTTTATATATGGAGCAATTGCCCTTACAGCTATGCCGGATGCACCGATAAAAACTATGCACCCGCTGTCACAAAAGGCACGTTCGACCCTTTTCGACAAACTGACATCATCGTATTTGCCGAAGCAATCTGCGCCGTCAAACAGTTTTTTCAACGTTTCACTCAGAAGCCTGCCCTTTAGGGTAAAACTGAAAACCGTAGTTTTCATGACCCTTTTCCCTGTCTGAATTCATGAGAAAAAGTCGCGTCATAGAGTTTTGAAAACTCGTATTCGCATGACAGAACGTCGCCTATTATTATCAACGCTGTCTTGGTTATATTATTTTCCCTGGCGCATTCGGCCAGTTGACCGACGGTTGTGCGGAAAACCCTCTCTTCAGGCCAGGTTGCTTTATAGACGATGGCAGCGGGAGTCGTTTCTTTGTAGCCACCTTCGAGGAGTTCGCCCGCCAGATTTTCAATCAAGGAAGATGTCAGGAAAAGAACCATAGTAGCCCGGTGGGAGGCAAGCTTAGATATCCTTTCCTCCGGCGGTACAGGCGTACGCCCCTCCATTCTCGTCAAAATCACCGTCTGACTTACATTCGGCAGAGTATATTCCGCTTTCAGGGCAGCAGCGGCTCCGCTGAATGAACTGACCCCCGGAACGACGCTGTAGGACAGCCCCCGACTGTCCAAAATATCCATCTGTTCTTTGATTGCTCCGTACAGGCTGGGATCTCCCGTATGCAGGCGCACCAAAACTTTGTCCTCACCATCCTCCGAAGTCATCACTTGAATTACCTCCTGCAGCGTCATACCGGCGCTGTTGTGAACCTTGCATCCCGGTTTGGTAAGCTTCAACAATTCCGGATTTACCAGGGAGCCGGCATAGATCACCACATCGGCTTTCCCTAAAAGCGCACTCCCCCTGATCGTTATCAAA
>CAYYHH010000220.1:3043-3923 GCA_964471645.1 uncultured Oscillospiraceae bacterium | reverse complement strand
GTAAGCCATAGAAAAATAGTAATAAATGTTGAAAATGTGTTATACTGAAAAACGAAAAATGAAAAAATGGGTTAAGAACAGATCGGGTTAAAAGCAGAGAAGATATAATAGTATTCATAGTTAATTGGGCTCTGAGATAACGTCCAAGAAATGCTCAACATAATTAAAGAAGCAACTTAGGAGGAAGAAAATGAAGGTCAAATTTCTGGGAGCGGCAACATCTGTAACGGGGTCATGTCATCTGATCACAACGGACAAAAGTAAGATATTGTTAGATTGCGGTCTGTTTCAAGGCAATGACGATATTGAAGAATTGAATCGGGAACCTTTCGATTTCGATCCTTCGGAATTAAGTTTTGTTTTGGTAAGCCATGCCCATATAGATCATAGCGGGCGTATACCACTGTTGGTCAAGAATGGTTTTCAAGGGAAGATTTACTGCACTGATGCCACCGCAGACCTGCTGGAGATCATGCTGAAGGACAGTGCATATATTCAAGAAAAGGAAACTGAATGGAAAAACAGGAAGAACGAAAGAGCAGGGAGGCCCTTAATTGAGCCTTTATACACTATTAAAGATGCGGAAGCCGCTTTAAGGCATATAGAGCCTGTATTGTACAATCAGCTGATATCGCCTTGTGACGATGTAAAGGTTGTTTTCAATGATGCGGGTCACATACTCGGATCGGCTATAATAGAGCTTTTTGTACAAGAAAACGGTGAGGCCTCGAAGCTGGTATTTACTGGAGATCTGGGGATGAGAAACAAACCGATACTCAGGGATCCGACGATTATAAAAAAAGCCGATTATGTAATAATGGAATCTACATATGGCAACAGGGTTCATGAAGTAAATACCATAGGAATCGACAGGCTTATC
>CAYYHH010000220.1:566-3033 GCA_964471645.1 uncultured Oscillospiraceae bacterium | reverse complement strand
TTATCGATGTTATATTAAAAACCATTAAAAGGGGAGGCAATGTAATAATTCCATCCTTTGCCGTCGGCAGAACACAGGAGTTGATATATTTATTGAACCGCTTCTACGAAGATCATGCGGAATACAGATCGGCTCTGGATGATATCATGGTTTACGTTGACAGCCCAATGGCCACATCTGCCACAGAAGTTTTCAGAAGGAACGCTCAGGTTTTCGATGAGGAAACTAGGGCGTACATCCTGAAGGGTGATAACCCTCTTGATTTCAAAAACTTAAGGTTTACCCGCACCGTCGACGAATCTGTTGCGCTGAATTTTGATGCTGAGCCCAAAATCATTATTTCAGCCAGCGGCATGTGTGAAGCAGGCAGAATCAAGCACCATTTAAAGCACAATCTTTGGGATCCGAAAGCCAGCATAGTTTTCGTCGGATACCAGAGTGAGGGTACCTTGGGAAGATCCTTGGCCGACGGTGACAAGGATGTATCAATTTTCGGCGACCGCATACATGTGGAGGCCGAAATACATAATTTACAAGGTTTCTCCGGTCATGCAGACAGAGAGGAACTGATGGATTGGGTGGGAGGCTTTCAAAGGCCGCCTTACGAAATATTTCTTGTTCACGGTGAGGAAACTTCAAAGAGGGAATTGGCCGAATCCATTCGAAGTGTTTTTGGCTACAACTGCATAGATATCCAGCAGGTGTCTGAGTACAGCCTTTCAAAGGACGGTGAAGTAACAAGGGAAGACATAGCCGCAAGGATGGCCAGTCCCGAGTCCCTGTGGAAGCTGAAAAAGAAAATGCACAATGTCCACGACGAGCTGGAGAAAATATTGTACAATACACATCTGGCGGTGAGCGATCTTTCCCCGGATCAGATTTCGAATATCGGAAATATAGTTCTCGAGATCGAAAAGGATATACTGAATCTCGGCTCGGCGGTGACCATGGAGAAAAGCGATAATTATTAAAAATGAGAATTATGTATCATTTCTGGGTCAAAAATCTTTTCAAATAAGAGGAATTATGCTATTATTAGTTGTATGCTTTGATAAATTTATAAAAAAATAGATTATAAGCGAGGAACAAAATGTCGTTATTAGGAGATATCGCTCCCAGCGTACAACAGGTAGCTGAGGCTATTGCAATAGCGGTAGGCGTAGAAGTGGAGATTGTCGACAACGAGCTCACCATAATCGGGGGCACCGCCATCTATCAGGACAGGATAGGGCAAAAAGAAGAGGGCGGCCAAGTTGACGGGAACTTCCTTTATGCGCGGGTAATGCGTTCGGGAATAACCGAATATATCGAGGATGCGATAAATTATCAATACTATGACAGTAAAATACCAATGGGGATGGAAGGCAGAGAGCTGGCGGAAATTTGCACACCCATTAAGCTGGAAGGTCGGGTTCTCGGTGTCATTGGTATGATTGCTATCAATGAGAAACAAAAGGCCATCCTTCTTGACAGGAAGAGGCGAATGGTTGGTTTTGCAGAGAAAATGGCGGATCTGTTGGCAGCAAAAGCGGCACAAAAAGAAACCCTGGACAATAGCGAGACCCTTGTCAATGAGGTAACCACAGTGCTTGAGACCACTCACGAGGGCATATTTGCTATCGACAACAAAGGCTATATACTCAGATGCAACAGCATAGCCGAGTCGCTTTTTCATACGACCAAATCGGACATAGTGGGTAAACATATAAGCAAATTTATGTTGGGAACGCCTGCATTGGACGTGCTTCGCTCGGGCGTTGGATATACAGAAAATGAAGAAGTTTACTCGAACGAACGGGAAAAGCTACACTTTATCGTAACGACAAAACCCATGATGAAAAATGGGGAAATAATAGGCGCGGTAATATCATTCAGGGATATTGTCGAGGCCCAAAAGCTGGTTTACAACATAAATAATCGAGCCTATAAATACACCTTCAATGATATTATAGGCAACAGCGATCCCATACGCAGGGCCATCAATCAGTCTCTTTTGACCGCCAGGGGCAATTCTACCGTCCTAATAACAGGTGAAAGCGGAACCGGCAAGGAAATGTTTGCGAAATCTATTCATTACGCCAGTTCCAGAGCAAAAGGGCCTTTTATTACAGTAAACTGCGGAGCAATTCCGGAAAACCTGTTGGAAAGTGAGCTTTTCGGTTATGAAAAGGGAGCTTTTACAGGGGCCAATGATAAGGGTAAAGTAGGTAAATTTGAACTTGCCAACGGTGGAACGATTTTCCTTGACGAGATAGGGGACATGCCTTTGCACCTACAGGTAAAAATCCTGCATGTTCTGCAGAATATGCGCTTCGAAAGGGTTGGGGGCAATAAGACTATTATCGTTGATATACGGGTCATTGCAGCGACAAATAAGGATCTGGAGCAAATGATCAAAGAAGGGACATTCCGTGAGGATCTCTATTACAGACTTTCCGTCATTCCCCTGGATATTCCGCCGCTCCGG
>CAYYHH010000220.1:0-556 GCA_964471645.1 uncultured Oscillospiraceae bacterium | reverse complement strand
TATCAAAATGCTGATGCATCATTTTCTGACCAAATACAACAACTTCATGAATAAAAGAATTACGGGTTTTTCACCGATAGTCGAGGATGTTTACAGGGAATACGACTGGCCGGGCAATGTAAGGGAACTGGAAAATGCGGTGGAATACGGCGTTAATATGGCTTTTGGCGACCAGATAGGCATGGATGCGGTGCCTGCCCGACTTTTAAGATCGGAAGCCGGAGTTTCTTTGGGAAACAGCGGGCTTACACTTTCCGAACAGATGAAAAATCTCGAAAGAGAAATCATTTCCGACAAACTTAAAAAATATGGAAATACGGGAGGGGCCAAGGATATGGTCGCTAAAGAGTTGGGGCTTTCACGGGCAACTCTTTACAGAAAACTGACAGAATTGGAAATCCACTGACCGACGGAATTGGAGATTCGCCGGAAGATTGTCGAGAAGGCAGCGGTCGGGTGCAAATCTCGGTATGAAAATTGCATATAGATATAACCATGAGAAAACTGCAGCTTACTGCATATTTAAAAATAAGGAGGAAAACGTAAATGTTAAGAA
>CAYYHH010000219.1:0-3929 GCA_964471645.1 uncultured Oscillospiraceae bacterium | reverse complement strand
ATATAAAGAAAAATACGCTCACCGTAACCGCAAGAACTAAAAATGTAAACCTCGATTATTACTCCTTCGAAACCGGATATCAGGCAATTCACAAAGCTAAAGAAAAAGAGCTGACCCTTTCGATTCCATACGAAGAAAATAATCAAGCGTTGTTTATCGATCTGGAAAGCCTTAACATGGATTTCAGCCGGCTTGAAAAATATCCGGGATTTGAAAGCGGTTACCTTATATTGCAAGAAAATGGTATCATTAACTACGCTGAAATCAATAAAACACTGAGAATTATTTTTACGGAATTCTTAGACAAACTTATGTTATAATATCATTATGTAAAATTTTTTTGAAAGTTTATCTACCGGCAACCAATACGCAACAAGGATAAATGAGGGATTTGAATGTACACGGCCCGCAGATTAGATCAGGTGTTCCGGGATGCATTTCCGGTACCCTTTGATGATAAATCAAAAATCGTTTTTTTTGGCGATGTTCACAGAGGCGATGACAGTCTTTCCGATGAGTTCGGCAGGAATCGTCACATTTATGATCATGCCATTGATTTCTATTATCAAAACGGATGCACATACGTTGAGGTGGGAGACGGCGATGAGCTTTTGGAGCAACCGCGGTTCAAGCACATATATACGGCTCATGTCACCACTTTTGAAATTCTGAAGAAATATTTCAGAGCCGGCAGAATGTATATGCTTTATGGCAATCACAACCTGCAGCTGAAGAACCGAAGGTATTTGGAAAACAATCTGTATTTCACCGAAGATGATTTTTCTGAAAACCAGGAAGATCTTTTTCCAAATCTAAACGCACACGAGGCTCTGATTTTAAAGCACAGAGAAACAGGCCAGGAGATCTTTGTCGTCCACGGCCATCAAGGCGATTTCATAAACGATCAGCTCTGGTTTCTCTCGTTTTTCCTGATCAGGTATTTTTGGAGGTTCATGCACATCCTGGGTGTAAAATATGCGGCAAGTCCGTCAAAGAGCAGAACGAGACGTCACAAGGTTGAAAAGAATTATAATCGCTGGAATACCGACCATAATATTATGTTAATATGCGGCCATACCCATAGGGCAAAATTCCCACGGGAGGGAGAACCGGCCTATTTCAACACCGGATGCTGCATCCATCCCAGAGGCATCACCTGTCTGGAGTTGATTTGCGGTAATATAAGCCTTGTCTCCTGGAGAACAAATACAAGGAAGGATGGTTCCCTATACGTAAAGCGCACTGTGCTGCAAGGTCCCGAACCTATCAGCACGTACCTGGAGCCTCCTTCGACAGTTGACGGGAGAAGGCGCAGGAGAAGAAGACGCAAACCTGAGGTATGCACTTTGGATATCGTCGAAGATGTCGAAAACGAAATAAACCAATAGCGATCAATCACTGATGAACACTTTGGTATCAAAAAATTAAGGAGAGAGCCTATGGATAATTCAAATGCAATAAAGGCCATGACGGCAGCAATCAAAGAGGACAGTTTTAAAATGGCCGCCCTTCCTATAGAGCGGCGAAATGATGCCCTTTCTAAAATTGCGGACTCATTGCGGGCCGAATCCGAAAAGATATTTGAGGCTAATCGGCGGGATTTAGCAAGGGCCGAAGCGGAAAAGCAACCTGCTCCTCTGCTGAAACGGCTGCGCTTTGATTCGTCAAAGCTGGACGAATGCCTGGCAGGAATTGAGGGTTTAATTGGACTGCCTGACCCTCTTTTCAAAACTCTTTTGAAAAGGGAGCTGGATAAGGATTTGCTTTTGCACAAGGTCACCTGCCCTATCGGAGTCATCGGGGTCATATTTGAATCCAGGCCTGATGCACTTGTTCAGATTGCTACGCTATGCCTGAAAAGCGGCAATTGTGCCATCCTGAAGGGAGGCAGCGAAGCTGCGGAAACAAACAAAGCCCTCTTTGATGTTATTTTCAGGGCATGCAGTGAATCCGGCATACCCCGGGGCTTTCTGACGCTGGTTGAAAATCGGACGGATATAAACAGTTTATTAAAGTGCCATGAGGACATCGATCTGTTGATTCCCAGAGGTTCCAACGAATTCGTTCAATACATCATGGGAAATACGAAGATTCCCGTTATGGGTCATGCCGACGGTATCTGTCATACCTATGTGGATGCCTGTTTCGATGCAAAAATGGCAATTCCGATAATTGTTGATGCAAAGACGCAATACGTTGCGGTTTGCAATGCCACCGAAACGCTTCTGGTACACAAGGAAGCCGCGAAGGAATTAATACCGCCGCTGGTTGAGCAATTGAAAGAAAAAGGAGTTACGGTTAAAGGTGATTCCCTGGTGCGGCAACTGGCTTCTTGTGAAGATGCGGGAGAAGCCGACTGGTCAACGGAATATCTTGACTATACCTTGTCTGTAAAAATTGTGGATAACATCGACGAGGCCATCGCCCACATCAACCGCTACGGATCCCATCACACCGATTGTATTATAACGGAAGATCCCGAGGCTTCCGAAAAGTTCATGCTGTTCGTTGATAGCGCGGGTGTGTACTGCAACTGCTCAACACGATTTGCCGACGGCTATCGCTATGGCTTCGGCGCAGAGGTAGGGGTCAGCACCGGCAAGCTCCACGCCCGCGGCCCTGTGGGACTGGAAGGGTTGGTTACCTATAAGTACAGACTTTTCGGCAACGGAAATATCGTCGATGACTATTCAAAAGGGATCAGGCAATTCAAGTTCAAAGATCTGTAGTAAGTTTGGAGTAAATTAAACAGGAGTAAAACAAATACAGGATAGGTGTAAATATCGGGCAGGCCGGCCGGCAGGTGGTTAATTACCTGCCTTTCAGCCTGTCTATTCTATTGCTTTATAGTATTTCATGCTCGCTACATTATCGTTTATTATTGTATCCGTCAGGATTTTTCTGCTGCCAGTTCCATGTGTCGACACACATTTCATCGATATTCTTTTCTGCGATCCACGATAGTTCTCTCCTCGCCTTTCCCGGATCTGCGTAGCATTCTGCAATATCCCCCGCTCTTCTTGGGGCGAATACATAAGGAATCAATCTGCCGGAAGCACGGGAAAAAGCTTCTATCATTTCAAGCACGCTGTAGCCCCTACCGGTACCCAAGTTATATATTACTAAGCCACATCCTTCATCAAGCTTCCTAAGGGCTGCCAGATGTCCTTCTGCCAAATCGACTACATGGATATAATCCCGGACACCCGTGCCGTCGCGGGTAGGATAATCGTTGCCGAAAACACTCAATTGGTTCAGTTTACCGATTGCAACCTGGCTGATATAGGGGACTAAATTATTTGGTATACCATTTGGATCTTCCCCGATTATCCCGCTTGAATGTGCACCTACAGGGTTGAAATATCTTAGAATAGCTATATTCCACGCATTGTTGGACTTATACACATCCTTTAATATGTTTTCTATCATCAGCTTACTCATACCGTAAGGATTAGTTGCGGACAATGGGAATTCCTCGGTTATAGGGACGGAATCGGGTTCCCCATATACGGTCGCAGACGAACTGAATACTAGATTTCTGATCCGGAATTCATCCATAACCTTTATTAACGAAAACGTTGAGCTCAAGTTGTTATCGTAGTATTGCAAAGGAAGCCGTACAGATTCCCCCACCGACTTAAGGCCCGCAAAATGTATAGCCGAATGGATTTCGTTTTCACGAAAGATCCGGCGCAGCCCTTCTTCATCCCTGACATCTTTCTGATAGAATTTAAAATTCTTACCTGTAATCCTTTTAACACGATCAATCGCTTCCCGGAAGCTGTTACTGAGATTGTCTATCACTATAATATCGTAGCCCGCCTCCAAAAGCTGTACACAGGTGTGGCTGCCGATATAGCCGGCGCCACCGGTAACTAATATTGACATAAAACCCTCCTGCAGTTCGCTGTGTCAATTATCGTAACAAT
>CAYYHH010000218.1:0-3931 GCA_964471645.1 uncultured Oscillospiraceae bacterium | reverse complement strand
TTCCGTTTTTTATCCGGTCGAAGATATTGTTCCCTTCCTCTAAAAGCGAGAGGATGGAAAAAGTTTATTTTAAAAGGAATCAGGAGGACATGGATATCAAATTAGATGAAAGCATGCCTATCTATATGCAGATAATGAATCAGATACGACAGCAAATCTCCTCAGGTAAACTATGCCCGGGGGAGCGTATACCGTCAGTCAGGGAATTGGCGTCTCAGTTTGGGGTGAATCCCAACACGATGCAAAGAGCCCTTTCGGAACTTGAAAGGGAAAATCTTTTATGTACGGAAAGAACCAGCGGGCGTTTCGTCACCACGGATACCGTTCTTGTAGAGGATCTTCGCATTCAGGAAGCAAATAAAGCGGCGGCGGAATTTCAAAGACGAATGGAAGCATTGGGATTCTCGAAGGAGGCTGCAGTGGAATTTTTTCTTAGCGAATCCGGGGGCGAAATGAGGGTGGGATAAAATGAAAGAAAACGGACTTACCCTTGTCAAAAATCCACCGGTAGTAAAAGTTGAGAACCTGTATAAGCGTTTTGGTCCTGTCACCGCTTTGGCAGGAATAAACCTTGAGGTACCCGCGGGGCGAATTGTCGGTCTTCTGGGCCCCAACGGAAGCGGTAAGACTACGCTAATTAAAATCTTAGCAGGTTTTTATACTTCCAATGGAGGAGCTGTTTTTATTGATGGCCAAAAACCTTCACATCTCACAAAAGCAACCGTCTCCTATCAACCGGACAAAAGCGGCTTTCCTTCACACATGAGGGCAAATGAAGCGGTACATATTTATAAGAAGTTTTTTCAGGATTTCAATGAAGATCAATGCCGAAAAATGCTTGAGCTTTTTGAGATCAATGGGGAACATGAAATCAGCCAAATGTCAAAAGGTGTAATCGATAAACTGCAGATCTGCTTGACTATGTCAAGAAAAGCAAGGCTTTATCTTCTGGATGAGCCAATCGGGGGCGTGGACACGGCGGCAAGGGCTTTTGTACTCAATACCATCCTTAATTCCTTTAATCCCTCCGGTACCATAATCGTCGCCACCCATTTGATATCACAGATCGAACAGATTTTTGACACAGCTATCATCCTTTCGAAAGGCAGTCTGATCTGCTTCGATGACTGCGATGCAATTCGGCAAAGGTATGGACTGTCTTTGGAGGATTCGCTGCTGCAAATATATGGGGACAGGCGTTGAACGTTGTAGTGCGGAGCAGCATCATTGCATGATAAGGATAGTGTTAAATAACCAATGAAAATCAAGAACTAAGCGAGTGGGTGCAGGAGATTATAAGCAGGAGATTATAAGAATGAAAACAGGCTTAAGAGAAGGTGTGGAAAAGGTTAGGAAAGCGGGCTTGAAAACACCTGTCATCAGTTTGATAGTGTTGATTGGTATTTCCATACTTATTTTTTTCATTTCCGACAGCACGGCGGAGAAAAAGGCTAAAGAACTGGGGGATGTAAGCAATTTAAATTGGATAATTCCACTTGGTGATTATGAGTACATAGAGCACCTGCAAAACGGAACCGGTATGCTTGTGGCATTTAAAAACCAATTGGCGGGGGTTATTTCGGCCAATGGCGATATAATTATTCCCTGTGTATACGATCACATCGGCGGCAACAGCGAGGCAGGTCTGATACGCGGAACCCTGCAGGGCAAGCAGGGATATTTGAATGAAACGGGTAGCGTAGCCATTCCTTTTATTTACGATAAGGCTTACGATTTTTGTGGTGGATATGCTCTGGTTTCCTTAAAGGGTCGCTATCAAGTAATCGGCACAGCCGGGGAGATTGTGTACGAGAATCCTGAAGGCTATCAGATGTACCCTACGGGAAAGGAGGGGATTTTCTCCTTTTGGAAGGGAAAAAGCTTTGACGAAGAATGGGGAGACGTCAGCCGTAAGGCCTACAAAGGATTGATTGACGCAAGGACGGGGGCCGTACTGGTAAAACCTGATAGATATCAGGAAGTATTTTGTTATTCAGAGGGATTTTGGCTTACATCCGTGTATCCGGAGAAACGACCTAGAATCTCCATCTCTGTATTCCTTGATGAAAACTTGAGCGAGGCATTTCATGACAAAGTTTTTCATGAGGCCCGGCCATTCAGCGAGGGATTTGCCGCAGTGACGATTGTCGAGGGGGCTACGGACAGAGATCGTTTGCCCGATGCAATAATTGTTGACTGGGGCTATATGGACAAAGAGGGAAATATGCTGGAAAGCGATCTTTTCCTAGATACCGGCTCTCCTTTCAGTGATGGATTGGCAGGCGAATTCGATGAAAGCCGCCTGTTCTTTATAAATACCTCGGGTCAAGAAGTCTTCGAAATAAAAAGGAAAGGCAATTTCAAGCTGTCGAAAGAAGCGTTTCAGGAGGGTTTTGCACCTGTTGCGACCGGCTCTTCAAAATCCTCGGGCAATTATGGCAATGGCATGATTCGCTACGGCCGTCCAAGAGGTGCGAACTGGGGATATGTGGACAAGGAAGGCGTTTTTGTAGTTCCTCCAATCTTCCAAGATGCTTCTCCTGTGGCAGGAGGCTTAGCCGTTGTGAAACATACAGAAGCTTATGGCGTAATCTCTATCGGGGCGACAGATTAAACACCCGGACACAATGCGTAATGAGGTGAAAAGAAAAAAATGTTTGATAAAAGTATATCTCTAAATATGAAAATAGCTTTTAATGAGTTCGCCATCGGCCTGGGAATCAGCGTTTTATCTCAGATACTTATGATGGCCGGCGGGTGGTTGCCCCTTGCCGCCCTCGCGGGTTTTTTGGCTTCTCTGGTATTCTTCATAATGGGATTTATCAAACTGTTTTATAAAAGTCTTTTTTCAAATGAGGCGTATCTTTATATGAGCCTCCCCATCTCCAACCTGCATATGATTATCGGCAAGGTGCTTGTGGGGACCCTTTGGTTATCGTTATGGGGCGTCATATTGATTGGCGCCGTGATATTTCCGTCAGAAAGCAACTTTTTTGAAACCTTTATCGGAACTTTACTCTTGCAAGGCCTTCCGGCAGAAAACGCGGGGCCTTTAATGGTTCTGCTCTTGTGGACATATCTTTGCGGTCTCGCGCTTCTTTGTGCAACCCTGCTCTTTTCGATAATCTTTGCTAACACACTGATCATCCGCCGCTTTAAAATCGCGGCAAATTTCTTTACTCTGCTTCTGGTATTCGCAGTGAACAGAGGAATCCATTATGCTGCCGGCAAGGTTCTGGAATCAACATTTGATCCCTTTTCCAAAGCCTTTGAAATAAGCCTTTTCGGCCTGGTTCTAACTTTGGCCCTGCTGGCGCTATTTATTCTCCTGTCTGAAAGACTGCTTACCAAGAGATACAATCTGAGCTGACCCTTGCTGTTTGGCACCAGGCACCAAGCGCAATCGATTCCAAACAAACTCAGACTTTTTGCACATTCTAGGGGCCCTCCCCGGCCCAATTACAAATTTAAAAATTAGCCCATTGAAAATTTGTTCATTGGGAAAACGCCCTTCTTCTGATATTTTTCCAACGTTAGTTGGGATTTTGCCCTTAGCCAAAATAATTCAATATCACTGGGAGGCCTTGGTATTGTGGGGGCGTGGCTAATAATGGCCCCACCCCCGCTCTAATCATGCGGTTATTGGTTGCAACAAAGCTCGGCATGGATAAATGGCCCCATCCCCGCTCTGACCATGCTCCAGCCGAGAAAAGAAATTTCATAATATTATACCTTGAAAGCAACACGCCGTTATGTTAGAATCATTACTGTTAAACCATTACCTGCTCCCGTAGCTCAGGGGATAGAGCGTCGGTTTCCTAAACCGTGCGTCGGATGTTCGAATCATCTCGGGAGTGCCAGTCGCTTGGCATATTCACTCAGAATATGCCGGGCGTTTTTTTATAAAAACGCATAAGCGCCTTACGGGCGG
>CAYYHH010000217.1:865-3980 GCA_964471645.1 uncultured Oscillospiraceae bacterium | reverse complement strand
AGTTGACCGATTTTAGAACTACTTGAAATTTTGCTCGGAAAACACCGAATTACTCTCCGCCCCTTCTATTTAACCATTAGCTTCCGCGTAGTCGCCCCCAATACTAGAGCCTCGTCTTCCTTGAACATCAGAGTATCGATACATCCGAATCCGGTTTCAATGTTGACGACCGTACCCGGTACAAATCTTGTCTCCATATCATCACAATCCTCGTAAATGTCATAAGTAAAGGCCCCCACCCAATCAGGCGGAAATGCTATTCCCAGCTCGTATCCCCCTATCCAATATTGCTTGCCCCACAACCCCTCTTCCTTATAAAAATCTCTCAGCACCCTGAGCAGATCCGAAACAAGCATATTAGGTTTAATCGTTGACCTGACAATATCGATGATTTGTTCGTTATATTTGTACTTCTCGAAAAAATCCTTTGGCGGCTCGCCCACTGAAAAGTACCTGCACTGATTTGAATGGTAACGATTGTAAACTCCTGCCAGATCCACCCCCACCGGATCTCCCACCATTATCTGCCTTCTCGAAGCGGGAATATGAAAGCACCATGACCTATACGGACCTGACCTGACCATGTTGACTATAGCAGGGGCCTCTCCGCCGGCAGCGTATTGGGCGCCGGTGTAGGCGGCCACAATCTCCAGTTCTGTTATACCCGGACGAAGTGCCTCATATATTGCCTCCATTCCGATATCGCAAATCCTTGTGGCGGTTTCTATGTACTGCAGTTCCAAAGGCGACTTTATGCCTCTTGCCTTCCTTATTACATGAGTCCCATCGACAACCTCACATCCCGCATCCTCGAACAACTGCTTCAGTTCAGTGAAGACAACATAGTTCGGCCGATAGCTGCCGAATTCCAGCCCTACCACCATTCCGGGCTTGATCCATCCTTCCTCTTTCAGCCCTTTCAGCACCAGCTGCTTATAGTTTTCCTCTTCGGTGGTATATACGTATGATTTACCGTACATCTCTGCCGGTGTGTCGTATATGAGCCTTGTATCCGTTGAAATGCTCGTAAGCTTCAGAACCCCCTCTTCATCGGGCAAATCGAAATGTATAAATTTATCCTTATCTACATGGATAGCCGTCCCCGCTGCCATTGAATCATACCAATCTTCCGGAGAATTGACCCTGTGCCATACCACATCGTAGCCACTGATATAGCACATGCTTTCAGGCGCTGTGGAGTATATGAAATCTATCTTATTTTCATCCATGATCTGCCGAATTCTCGTAAGGCGGTTCCTATATTCTTCTATGGGAAAAGCCACCTTCATTTCCCCCGCACAGTTCTCAACTCCCGGGATTATCTCAAACCTTCTGTCAGACATTTGCTTCCTCCTTATGTATACATTTCCTATGGCATAACTGCTTTGCATGTTTATTATGACATAACTATTCTGCATGTTTATTATAGTGTAACTGCTCTATATATTTACTATGGCGTAACTACCTGGATTCCCCAAGGAGTGGTACCTAAAATTTCGGCCTTTTCCTCAGTGAAAACCAAGGTATCGATTACTCCGAAACCCGATTCAAAATTTGTCACCATGCCCGGCATGAATCGTTTATCCCCGACATCTGCCAGTGGTTCATGAACGAAGGTTCCTACCCAGTCAGGAGGAAAGGATATTCCCAACTCATATCCGCCCAACCAGTACTGGTCTCCCCATATCCCCTCTTCTTCAAAAAATTGTTTCATCTCAGCGTAGAAATCGTTTATCAGCATGTATGGTTTTATAATGGACTCCATTTTCCTCATAACTTTCTCTGCATTTTCTCCGATTTCTATTATTTCCTTCGTTGGCTCACCGAAGAAATATGCTCTGTTCTGATTGGCGTGATATCGGTTGTAAACGCCGGCAAGGTCAACCACGACCGGTTCGTTCAATCTAAGCCTTCTTCTTGAGGCCGGTGCGTGATAGCTCCAGAACTTGTCAAAGCCGAATCTGCACATATCCACTATGGCCATATTTTCGCCGCCCGCTTCATACATGGCGGAAATATATTTACCCGCAAGGGCCAGCTCAGTTATGCCTTCACGAAGATTGTCCCTGACGGCCCTGTGTCCGATATCGGCAATATCCGCTGCCTTTCTGACATATTCGAGCTCCAACGGCGATTTCGTACCTCTTATTTCCGGTATTATTTCCGTTCCGTCAACTACCCGGCACCCTTCCGCTTCAAACTTTGCTTGCAGCCTTTCACTTACCCGGCGGTTGGGTCGTGCGCTGCCCATTTCTAAAGCCACATTGCCTTTCAGCCAACCTTCATTTTTTAAATCCCTGATGATAACATCCAAAAGATCCTCACCGGGTTTCGGGCCGTCATACTGTTTGCCGTACATCATCGGTTCATCCGATGCCTCTGCTTTTATTCTTGGATCTTTGCAGCATGTTCTGTTTTCAACTATCCATTCCTCATCCGAGATATCAAAGAGAAGAAAGTCCTCGTGATCCACGTGGATGGCAATCCCCGTGGCCTTGCCATCGTCCCATGCGGGGGGAGAAGTTATCCTCAGCCACGCCTGATTTACCCCGCTGACGTAATAAAGGTTTTCAGGAGTTGTTACGTAAAGCAGATCTACTTTTTGGGCTTCCATTTTCTTTCTGATTTTCAGAAGTCTTTCCCGGTACTCCTCCAGTGGGAAAGGTATCGGTGCGTCCTCATGTCTAAAATCGAAGCTTTCCAGAAATTCAAACCTGTTATTGTCCATTTTCTCCCTCCGTTCCGATTCATACGGTTAATGTTTTTTACAAACTAATGTAATGATTCTGTGTCAAGAAACCCAAAACATGTGAAACATAAACTGCACTGTATATACATAAATATAAATCAAAACACTAAATATAACGTAAATATTTATCAAAGATTTATGGTTGGGCTTTACACCCGAGTGATGTAATCAATCTTGATGATCATGCACCCCTTTTGGCCCATATTGTTCCTATGGTTTTTATAAATCCTTTTATCACGGTGAATCAATCTGTCCGGTCTATATTCCCCCCGCAATATCCCGCACCTGTTTATATATTCCTATAATATCAACGGAACCAAAACCTTTATTCTCCCCCTAAGTTTTCATATATTTCGCCGTCAAAAA
>CAYYHH010000217.1:0-855 GCA_964471645.1 uncultured Oscillospiraceae bacterium | reverse complement strand
GGTTTTCACAAATCCTTTTATCACGGTCAATCAATCTGTCCGGTCTGTATTTCCCTATAATATTCAGGCTTATTTATACCTTCCTATAATATCGATGGAACCAAAACCTTTATTCTCCCCCTAAGTTTTCATATATTTCGCCGTCAAAAATTGTTTTTTCCACATGCAATGTTTCTACTTCCACCGGGTCAATGTTGAATATGTTATCGTTGAGAATTATAATATCGGCCTTTTTCCCCTCTTCAAGTGTCCCGATAATTCCATCCTTGTTCATCAAGTAAGCTGTTCCGATAGTTGAACACTTTATAGCCTCGGCCAAGGTGAATTTTTCCTGTGGGTTCCATCCTCCTTCTGGACAGCCGTCATCCATTAATCTGTTTATAGCATAGTACAACGTACTCAGCGGCTCCAGAGGCACTATGGGGCAGTCGGTCCCCATGGCAACCCGTGCTCCGTATTTTTGCAAAGTTTTCCCGGGCCATGTGAGCTTGCTTCTTTCTTCGCCAAGTATCGTAAAAATTGGATGATCCTCAAAAGTATCCATTGCCATATGGCAAGGCTGAATGGAGGCTACGGTATCTGTTTCCGAAAATCTTATCAGATCTTCCGGATGAACGCTTTCGATGTGTTCTATCGTATTCCTGATATCTTTTTTCCCATGAATCCTTTGGGCAGCCTGAATGTAATCCAATCCGGCACGGACAGCTCCGTCCCCGCAGGCATGAAGCCGAACGGGGATGTTGTTTTCATATAGATCCCTTACCTTTTCCTGCAGCCATTTCAAATCAATAGCTGATTCTCCATAAAAACCGGGCATGTCCGAATATTCTTCTATCACCATGCCGGTATGCCCCA
>CAYYHH010000216.1:1976-3981 GCA_964471645.1 uncultured Oscillospiraceae bacterium | reverse complement strand
TCCAAGCGGGTGGAGTTCTACTTTGGAAATTAGATATTATTTAAAATAATAAAGGTAACCGTAAATAGGGCTTTTGTGCATTTTTGAAGAATATAATAAAATAGCAGATGATTCAAGATTCATTTGCTTATGAATCAAAAAGAAAGATGCACCTTACATGTATCTTGATAGATGATTTTTTCCCTTTTATGAAAAATATGAAAAGCTATCATAAAAATAGAATGTTTGGTGATAAAATCCTGCAAACTGGAGCATAATTATTTTTCTAAAACAAGAAGATATTTTGGAGGAATACGACATGGACAAGTTTAGATTTGAGCTTATTGAAAGTTTAGATTTTGACAATGAGGATATTCCCGTCATAATTAACCGCGACAAAACCGATTACATATATAGATTAACCCAGAGTGATATAAATGACATGCCCAATTTGACAGAAGATCTGACTGCCTTGCGGATGAGACTTTCAACCCTATATCATGAAAATTTTAAGAGCTATGCAGAATTTGAATTGAAATGCAATATAAAGCCGAATACCTTTCAGAAGGCACTAAAATTTCGCAACGGCAGGAATGTAACCTATACAATGCTGTCAAAGTTTTGCATTGGAGCTCGCTTATCTGTCCGGGAGGCTAAAGAACTCTTTCTATACACCGGCTATGAATTGAACCCGAGAAATCGCAATGATTACATATTGCTATGCGAACTTCAAAACGGTGGCAGCATAGAAGATTATGCACACGATATGAAAAAATACTCTAAAATTGACATACTTTCAAAAGCGGACTGATTGTCCGCTTTTTGGCATCCATGACATTATACAATGGAGTCACAACAAAGAAAGGAAGGTATACATCATGAAAAAACAATTTACATGGGAAGGCTTTGATGTCAAATTTATTAAAAGTGTCGTTTATTCCGAAAAAACGCCCCAGAGGTTTAAACCTAAATTCGATACAAACGACAAAATTTCACTCATACCTTTTATGGATGCGGTTTCTTCATATCCTGACACCCATTTTATACGCCGCTATCGCGATGAGCTTACGGATAACTTTATTGCTGAAAAAACACATTTGGTGAGTATTGCTAAATATCTTGAAAGGCAAAACTATCGGGGAATAAAAGTATCAAGCATGGATGAAATGCTGGATAATTTCAAGCGCCTCCGGCTTACTGCCACGGTGGTTACTGCAATCAGAACAGAGCTTCTTCGCAAAGGGGAGATCATCGATGAGGACCAGGAACTAACTCCTTACTCTACTCCTTTGACCATTGATCTCACACTCAGTCCCGTCAACGAACTTCCCCTTTTCGATTATCAAAAGGAAGCAGTCCAAAAGCTGGAGAACCATTTTTTAGTTGAGGATAAAAGGGCGGGAGTTCTGGTAATGCCCACGGGAAGCGGGAAGACCCGCGTGGCAACAAGATTTCTGCTTCAGGATTTAGTGGCCGCCGGCTGGCAGATAATATGGTTAACCCATCGAAATATGCTGGTTGAGCAAACGGCAGATTCAGTATATTTATCCGCACCCATAGTCAAGCTCGGCAACAAAGAGAAACATAGCTTTAAGATGGTATGCGTTTCAGGGGAGCATGCTACGGTTCGCGCTACCGAACCGGACGATGATGTGATTATTTTTAGCATTCAAAGCCTTGTACGCAATCTTCCTTTTCTTCAGGCAATATTAAAAGAAAAAGTGATGGTAATTGTAGATGAGGCTCATCATATGAGTGCCCCATCGTATGTAGTAACAATTAATAAGATTAAAGAACTCTGCAAAACCACAAAGCTACTGGGCCTAACGGCGACCCCTATTAGAATGAGAGAGGGCGATACCGCTAAATTAATGAGGCTTTTTGATAACAATATTATACACAGCATTTCGATGAGCGAACTCATTGCCAAAGGAGTGCTGGCTGAGCCCAAATACATCCGTGTTGATACCAATATTAACTATGAAACAATTATCACCCTGGATGAAAAAGAGTATATAAGAAAATG
>CAYYHH010000216.1:0-1956 GCA_964471645.1 uncultured Oscillospiraceae bacterium | reverse complement strand
CAAGGGGCACTGGAGAGCATGGCCAGGACAAAAGAAAGAAATGAGCTGATCATTGAAACATACATGAAAAATCGAAATGAATACGGTAAAACGCTTATTTTTGCCCTTAATATCCATCATTGCATCAGCCTGTGTGAAGAGCTGCAAAAGCGCGGAGTCAACTGTGATTATATTTATAGTGGGCACAATAGAAATTCAGCTAATATCGAACGCTTTAGGAATGGCGACCTTGATGTGCTCGTCAATGTACAAATTATGACTGAGGGCAGCGATGTCCCCGACATCCAAACCGTATTTCTAACCCGACCTACAAGCAGTGACGTCCTCCTTATGCAAATGATCGGTCGGGGAATGCGCGGGAAAGATTTGGGGGGCACAGAAACGGTGAACATTGTAGATTTTAATGATATGTGGGGAGGTTTCCAAATATGGCTCAACCCGAAGTTTATATTGGAAGGGATTATCCAAGAAGATGAAACTCTTTCGCCTGCAAAAATACGCCGTAAATCAGAAATGGTGCCCTGGGCCATGTTCAGAGATTTGCTTGACGGTATACATACTACAATGCCAGAAGAATCCGACAGGGAATACGCATTGCCCGTGGGCTGGTATGATGTTATCGACGAAGATGGAAATGATACAAAGGTGCTGGTTTTTCAGTCGCAACTTGAGGGATACAAGTCTATGTGGGATGACAAAAAGAGCTTTGATTCCAACGATGATTTTGACGGAGAAGATGCTCTGCACAAATACTTTGATGGCCTCGGCCTAATTCCAACACCCCGCGAACTTCAATTATTAATTGATACGTCAAGGTTGGCCGGTGAAATGCCGCATCTTTATCCTTTCTCTAATCGCAAGAAAATCGATGCATCGGAAATCGCCCACCGCCTTAAAATACAAGATGCACGCATTTCTGAAATCAACGCTATTATCGAGGCTGTATATAGTGCAAATACCGAAATAATAGACAGCATCTATGTAAACCTTGAACAGTATAGCAAAAAGGTCAAAGATTTCATCAACTATCCGGATGGAAAGGTACCTTTAGGATCTAAAATTGAAGAAATCCTTCTTGAAGATTTAACATTGGATATGACACCGGCCTACGATATTAAGCAGCTTATGGGCGAAGTGATTGAGCAAATGTTCGATGGCTCATACGGAGAAGTTCCCGAAATTGTATGGACTGAGAAGGTATACCGTGGATACTATGGAAAGTATTTTTGTGCAAAAGAAGCCCGTGGCTTAATCAAACCATTTATTCGAATAAATCGTATTCTAAACTCAAAGGATGTTCCCGTGGAAGTTGTAAAGTATGTAATTTACCATGAACTTCTCCACAGAGATAATATAAAACATGATAAAGCATTCCGAGCCGAGGAAAGAAAATATCCCGATTGGACTGAGCATGAGCGATTCTTAGACTATACTTTCAACAAATATGATACCCGTTTTGATATGTGATGCAGCTTGAAACTATAATTGTTATCGGTAACCGGCAGCTTATGATAGGGGATGATGGCTATGATTACATATGCAGACCTGTTTCAGTTCTGTTTAGTGATTATAGGAGTTATCTCTTTGACGCATAAGCGCAAGAAATAATGAAAACCGCCTGAATTAGCAGTTTAGGCGGTTTTCGGTTCGATTTATCGGACTGACCGCTCTGCATAAGCGGCAATCCTTTACTATCCTTATGATAGCATCATAAAAATTATTCGTCAAGGCAAATTATGGTACAAAACACAGCAGGCAACAAATGCTAATTATGGTACCCGATACCAAATACAACAGACGCATGGGACTGATTTTAGGTTAAATAGATGTTCTAATATAAGTCAAATTAAAAGAAAAGGAGACCTGTGCAAATTTTCAACTAAATTGAAAATTTTAACGGGAAATCGATCCTTTATGTGCAATATTTCAGATAGTGTAGTGGAAATTATGAAGCAA
>CAYYHH010000215.1:0-3981 GCA_964471645.1 uncultured Oscillospiraceae bacterium | reverse complement strand
CGCGAATTCGCGAAAAGGTTTGAGGGGCTCGGTGTCGGCAAAATCCTTACTGTGGAGGCTTCAGGTATTGCTATCGCTTGCTCAACAGCGATGCATATGGGAAATTTACCGGTGGTTTTTGCAAAGAAGACAGCTCCTAACACAATGTCTGACGGGTATTATTCCACTGAAATAACATCCTTTACTAAAAGGGCTGTCTCGACGGTGCTGGTTTCAAAACGCTATTTGCTCAATGGTGAAAGAATACTGATCATAGATGACTTTCTGGCTCACGGGGAAGCGGCGTTGGGGCTGGCGAATTTGGTCGAACAGGCAGGTGCAACAGTGGTAGGCATCGGGGCGGCAGTGGAAAAGGCATTTCAAGGCGGAGCTTTGAGATTAAAGGAAAGCGGATATAATGTAGAGTCATTGGCGGTGATAGCGTCTATAAAGGACGAACACATAACTTTTAAGTAACAATTTACAATGTTGCGAACATGCGGACAAAGGAGAAGTAGAATGAAAAAGTTTTTGGCAATTTTCTTAATTATGCTATTGGCAACGACAGCAATGGTCGGTTGCGGAAGCAGCGGCAACGGTGACGATAACGGCGGCGGCGAGCCCGGAGACGTCACAACAATTGGCTTCCTTTATATCGGAACAATAACCGATGCGGGTTACAACCAGGCTCAACATGCAGGGGCAATGGCAGTAAAAGATGCTCTCGGCGACTCGGTGAATATACTGTTTGCGGAAAATGTCGCTGAGGATCTTCAGACTGTAAAAACAAACGCTATCAATATGATCGATAATGGAGCAACCATAATAATCGGTACCAGCTTCGGACATATGGACGGGCTGGAAGAACTGGCTGAAGAATATCCCGAACTGACTTTTCTCCACTTCTCGGGATTTAAGATGAACGATACAAACTTCGGAAATTATTTTGGTGCAATGGAAGAGGCCAGATATCTTTCCGGCATAGTTGCAGGAATGACGACAAAAACTAACAAATTAGGTTATATAGCTGCTTATCCATACACAGAGGTTCAGATCGGTATCAACTCCTTCTTCCTGGGAGCAAAATCTGTGAATTCTGACGTAACAATGAATGTGGTTTATATCAATAGCTGGGGCGATGCCGCTCTCGAGCAGGCTGCGGCGGAATCCCTTTTGGATCAGGGATGCGATGTGCTCACACAGCATGCAGACACTTCGGCAGCACAGGTAGCTGCGGAAAAGGTAGGAGCATTTGCGGTAGGTTATAATATAGATAACAGCAAAGTGGCACCGGGATCGTTCCTGACGGCGCCCATCTGGCATCACGAAGCTTATCTTGTACCTACTATTAAGGAAATAATCGCTGGAAACTATGTTCCTGAATCATACTATGGAACTATGGCCGACGGATATATCGGACTGGCGCCTTTGACGGATCTGGTTTCCGATGAAGCGAAAGCCGAAGTAGAAAAAGTACAGGCTGAAATCGTTGCCGGAAATCATCCAATATTCGTAGGGCCTTTGAAGGATAACGAAGGCAATGTTGTAGTACCCGACGGCTACGCAATGACCGATCGTGCGGAAATTTGGAAGATGGAATATGTATTGGAAGGAATCACAGCCATACAATAATTCCAGATGGCCTTCGGAGGTAGACTATGGAGCCGGTAAAGGCAATTGAAATGAAAGGCATATGCAAAGCCTTTGGATCAGTAAAAGCGAATGAGGACGTGGACCTGACCGTGTATAACGGGGAGGTCCATGCTCTGCTTGGAGAAAACGGGGCAGGCAAAAGTACTTTGGTAAACATGCTGTCGGGCATATATCGCCAAGACAGCGGCACCGTATCTATTTATGAAAAAGAAGTAAATTTCACATCTCCAAAAGATCCCATTAAAATGGGCATAGGCATGATCCATCAACACTTTAAACTCATCGATGTCATGACTGCAGGGCAGAATATTGCATTGGGGAAAACTAAAGGTTTTTTTACTAAGAATAAACAGCTTACGCAAGAGATCAAAGCAATTTCCGATCAATACGGGCTGGATGTGGATCCGAATAAAAAAGTTTATAATATGTCTGTGGGAGAAAAGCAGACCCTTGAGATCATCAAAGTCTTACACCGGGGTGCCAGAATATTGATACTGGATGAGCCTACCGCAGTATTGACGCCGCAGGAGATAAACCGTCTTTTCAAGATACTTCAAAGCATGAGGGATGATGGCTGTGCGATAGTTATAATTACTCATAAACTGAGCGAGGTAATGGAGATAAGCGATCGTATAACCGTGCTCAGAAAGGGCAGGACAATAGGTACTGTCAAGACTCAAGAAGTTCAAGTGCCGACGCTTATCGAAATGATGGTCGGGAAAAAGGTCGATCTTTCTATTCAGAAAGAGAAGACCGACGAGAATCATAAAACACTGTTGGAAGTCGATAATTTGCACGTTGTCAATAATGAGAATAAAAATGCGTTGACGGGGATCAGCTTTTCCCTTCATGCCGGCGAGATCCTGGGGATAGCCGGTGTTGCCGGAAGCGGACAGAAGGAGATTTGCGAAACTATCGCAGGTTTGACAAAGGCTGATAAGGGAAGAATATTCTTTGAAGGTGAGAATATAATCGGCAAAACGCCGAGAGATATAATACGATTGGGAATTCGAATGGGCTTTATTCCCGAGGATCGTCTGGGTATGGGTCTGGTAGGTTCAATGGACATCGTTCACAATCTGGTTCTAAAGGATTACCAGAATCAACCGGGGGTTTTTCTCAGAAGAGGGCCTTGTGAGGCAAAGGCCAGATCCATTGTACAAAGGCTGGATATACAGACACCCGGCATCAATTATCAGGTAAAAAAACTATCCGGAGGCAATATTCAAAAGGTGCTTTTGGGAAGGGAAATAGACTCCGACCCCAAGGTATTGATTACAGCATACCCTGTCAGGGGACTTGATATCGGAGCATCATATAAGATATATGATCTTCTCAATGAACAAAAGAAAAAGGGTGTGGGAGTGTTGTTTATCGGAGAAGACCTCGACGTATTGATGGATCTTTGCGACAGGGTAATGGTGTTCTGTATGGGAAAAATCACGGGTATCGTAGATCCGGATAAAGTTACAAAAGAGCAAATCGGCTTGCTGATGACTGACGGTAAGGAGGGATTGGCTCATGACAGGATTTAATATCGTCAAACGGGAAGATCTGCCAAAGAACCGCGAATGGATAATACGGGTATTGGCAATTCTTTTTTCCATAGTTTGTGCCGGGTTGGTAGTACGCATTTTAGGCTACAATCCTCTGGAGGTTTTCCCAAGCATGGTAAAGGGTGCAGTGGGCACTGAGATCCGACTTCAACAGACAATCCTTAAAGCTATACCGCTCATAGTAACTTCGCTGGGAATTTTGGTGGCATTTAAAATGAAATTCTGGAATATCGGTGGAGAAGGGCAAATCGTTATGGGAGCCCTCGCCGCGGCCTATGTTGCGCTTAATGCAGGTACTTTGCCCAAGGCGTTGATGCTTATCCTAATGGGCCTCGCCGCCATGATAGCCGGGGGGATATGGGCTTTCATCCCGGCATTCTTCAAGGCTAAAATGGGGGTTAACGAAACGATATTTACTTTAATGCTCAACTATATAGCTATTAAATTTGTAACGTACCTCCAGTACGGACCGTGGAAATCTCCGGATTCGCAAGGATTTCCCAAGGTTGCGCCTTTTCCCTCCAGCGCAATACTTCCCAAGGTTTTCGGTATTCATATAGGTTGGATTATAGCCCTTATACTGGTGGCTGTCGTTTACGTTTTTATTAACCATACAAAAAAAGGTTTCGAAATAACCGTAGTAGGAGAAAGCAGAGAGACAGCCAGGTATGCGGGTATGAATATTTCCTCGATCATAATGGTGGCCATGCTATTTTCCGGTGGCCTTTGCGGACTTACCGGCATGATACAGGCCTCTGCAGTGGAAAAGACATTGACCGCGGGTTTGTCGGCC
>CAYYHH010000214.1:0-4012 GCA_964471645.1 uncultured Oscillospiraceae bacterium | reverse complement strand
CTTTGCGAAAACACCGTATCTGATATGGCCCTTTTTATGCAGATTCTGGTCCCTGTCTTACTGCCCCTTATTATATCCATAGGAGGGTTTTCATCAGGCGGTGTGCTCAGCCCTTCAATCATTCTATCTGTTGTCACTTTTACGACACTGATCCAAAAGCTGATACTCCCATTGCTTTTTTCCTCCTGCATCTTCATTTTGGGAAACAGCCTGGCGGATCGGGATTACATAAAGAAGCTGGCCATATTGCTGCGTTCTGTTGCCGTTTTCATTATAGGAGTGTTGATGACACTGTTCTCCGGTCTGACCGCTATTCAAAGTCTGGTAACGAAAAGTGCCGACGGCATGCTGGTAAAGACGGCAAGATATTCCGTTGATAATCTTATACCCATCGTCGGAGGGTTTGCGGCCGATTCACTGGACATAGTTCTAAGCTGTACCACAATCATCAAAAATAGTGTCGGCGTATTCGGACTGGCGGCAATCATTTTATTACTTACTTTGCCGCTTCTCAAAATACTGGCCGTTGCATTAATATATAAAGTTACCGCTGCCCTCGTAGAACCCATCGGCAATAAAATCATTTCCGATTGTCTGAATGAAATGGGAAATACAGTGATATTGCTTGGAGTATTGTTATTTCTTTGCGCCGTCCTCTGCATCATTTTTATAGGTATTCTGATCAGCATAGGTACTGCGGCATAAACATATGGAGAAGGTGATATAAATTGAAAGATTGGGTTTGGAACATCTTTATAATGATAACCTCACTGGCTTTTATAGAATTGATACTCCCCGGCGGCTCTATGCAGAAATATTTAAAATTCGTTCTATCCCTGTTCATCATAGCTGTGATCATTTATCCTTTCGGTAAAAATATCGCCGAAGAGATAAGTCTTTCGCTTCCGGTAGGTGATGACAGCACGTCTTCTCCATATGCGGGAGACGATGAATTGCTGAAACGTATCATAAACACCCAAACCTATCAGCTGGAGGAAGTGTATCTTCAGAAGATGAAAGATTCGGGCTTAAGCCCAAATCAGAGACAAAATCCTGGAATAAGCCTACCTTGGACGGATATATATAGTAATGATGAGGAGGAATCCAATTGAAAGAGAAACTTAAGGATGATAAATACGTTAAGAAACTGCTGAACAAATTTCTATCTGCACTGGTTATAGCCATCGTGGCCCTTCTTCTTCTGAATGTGATGACACAGAATAAAGATGGGAGAATGCAAATCGTAGATGAAAATGGAGGGACCGAGTATTGGGAAAACGAAACCGGTCTTACTTCGGAAGAATTGAAGCTTAAGGAGCTGCTGAAAAATATCAAAGGTGTCGGCGAAGTCAGCGTAATGCTAACATATGAAAATATCGATGCGGGAGGAGATCTTTTCTCCGATAAGAAGACTAAAAAAGGTGTTGTCAAGGGTGCGGTTATTGTTGCAGAAGGAGGGGACACAGCGGTAACAAGAAATAATATCACCGAGGCAGTAACGGCATTGTTTGACATACCTGTTAAAAATGTAAAAGTATTTGAAAAGGTAGGGGAGGGACATAAATGAGCAGATTCTACATGAACAGAGGGCTTAGAAAAAAAACCCTGATACTATTGAGCATGCTGTTGGTGGTGCTGGCGGTCGGTGTGATAAACAACAGGCTGTCTGACAGAGCCGACAGAATAGCATCATCGGACTATGTCAATTATGAGAAGCAGATGATGAATGAGCACGACGGCGAGGTACTTGTTGACAGCGTTCAAATTGCAGTGGTGCCCGGAACCGCTCCGCCGGAAGGGGAAGTAGAAGAAGGAACGCCGACGATGGAAAATGCCGTCGTAATAACATCCGATGATGTATCGGATATAAGTCAGGCAGACTCATTTTTTGCCGAAATACGGGCAACAATGGACATGGACAGAAGTGAAATCTTGTCGATGTTGACTTCCGTCATACAAGAAAGCGCCTCAGGGCCCGAAAAAGACAACGCAACACAACAGAAGTTAAAAATTATTGAGTATATGAATGCTGAAAAGGTAATGGAAAACCTTATTGAGAATAAAGGTTTTGCAGAATCTTTTGTTGTGATCACAGATACTTCAGTAAATGTGACAGTCAACAAAGGGGAATTGACTCAGAGCGATATAGCCAAAATAATGGATGTTGTCATAAGGGAGACCGGCAGATCCTCAGAGCAAATTGTAATTCAAAACAAATAACACCCAAATCTTACTATGTGCCGTACGAGATTGAGTTTGTGTTATTTCCTTGTTTCTGTTATAATTTGGCCGAGGAGATATGGGGATGAGTTCCGACAATGATGACAAATATGGGGTCGTTAAAATTGCAGACGAGGTAATAGCCGTATGTGTTTTAAACTCCACCCTCAAGACAAAGGGTGTGTACTGCCTCAGCGGCGGATTGACCGACAGTCTTTCAAAGAATCTGTTGGGCAAGGACCCGCTTTACAAGGGAATAAAAATAAATCAAGGCGAAGACGGCGTAATAATCGATATCTCCGTCGTAGTTGATTATGGCATTAAGATTCCCGATGTTGCCTGGAATATTCAGGAGAATGTCAAGAAAGAAGTGGAAGATATCATTGAAATAACAGTGAATGCCGTTAATATTCACGTGACAGGTGTTCACTTCCAAGAAGCATAAACCAGCCCGCGGAGGGAAGCATGGACAAAATCGACAAAAGAAAAATGACCCGGGAATGTGCGATGCAATTATTGTATGAGATGGAGATCCAAAATGATTTCAGTGCTGATTTGAAAACTGCCTTTTTATCGAGACTGCCGCAGTTGAGGAATTATGATGACAGTGCCTCAAGGGATAACGGATCCGATTATCCGATAGAGACAGATTACTTCGACCAGGCGATCGGCGCCGTCGTATCAAATCTCACTGATATCGATGAAACACTGATAAATTCAGCACATAATTGGAAGATTGACAGGATTTCAAAAGTGGACCTGTCTATATTGCGTTTATCCATAGCAGAAACACAATTTATGAACGACATACCTGTTTCTGTATCAATTAACGAAGCTGTAGAACTGGCAAAGAAATTCGGCGGAGACGATTCCGGAAAATTTGTAAATGGTGTGCTTGGAAAGGCAGCAAAAGGAAACAACGCTTAGTATGGAGGAAAAACACCTTGGTGTGCTGGCGTTTGATACCAGCAACTATACTACTTCCATAGCGGTTGTAGATAGCCGAGGATGCGCATTGCTTGATTTGCGCAAGTCTTTGGTGGTCAAAGAGGGTGAACGGGGTTTAAGACAATCCGACGCCCTGTTTCAACATATCCAAAACCTTCCGCTTCTGCTGGAAGAAGGATCTGATACGATTGGTTCCATAGTTTTCTCCGCCGTCGCGGTCAGCGACAAACCCAGACCTGTTGAGAAATCTTACATGCCTGTGTTTACGGGGGGATTGTCCTGCGGCAGATCATTGGCTGCGGTAATGGGGATCCCGCTGCTGCGGTTTTCTCATCAGGAAGGTCATATTGCCGCCGCATCTTATGGAAGCGGTATAGAGGGTGAGGACACATTTTTGGCATTTCATCTTTCGGGAGGAACCACAGAACTGCTTTATATCGAAAGATCTTCAATAACGAAAATAGGCGGCAGCAAGGATATCTCAATGGGCCAGCTCATTGACCGGGCGGGCATGGGTTTTCCTGCGGGAGCCCTGATGGACAGGCTCTCTTTGGGCGTGGGACCAACCGAAAACAGCGGCCTGAGCCCCGTACATTTTGAGGATCTTTACATTAATCTTTCCGGTCTTGAAACACAGATCCTAAGGATTATAAAGGGCAACCCTGCGGATATCGATTGGCTCAGCGCCGGCCTGTTTACTTTATTGTCCGATGCATTGATTGCCTGGGCGGAGAAAGCTATGCGCAAAACAGGGTGCAAGAAAGTTCTGTTTACCGGAGGTGTCGCATCGAGTACATTTATCAGAAATGCGATAAATAATCACTTCAAAGGCAGGGAAACCAAT
>CAYYHH010000213.1:795-4016 GCA_964471645.1 uncultured Oscillospiraceae bacterium | reverse complement strand
AAAATGTCAATTATTTCAATGAAACAACTGTTGGAAGCCGGCGTACATTTCGGTCATCAGACCAGAAGATGGAACCCGAAGATGGCGCCGTACATCTTTACGGAAAGAAACGGCATCTATATCATCGATCTTCAAAAAACCGTTAAGAAGATTGATGAGGCTTATGCATTTATGAAGGAAGTGGCAGAAAGCGGAAGACCTGTTCTGTTTGTAGGCACAAAAAAGCAAGCCCAGGCAGCCATCGCTGATGAGGCAAAGAGGTGCGGCATGTTCTATGTCAATGAAAGATGGCTTGGAGGAATGCTCACAAATTACAAGACTATTTCCGGGCGTATCGGCAGACTCAATGAGATCAGGGCGATGGAAACGGACGGGACGTTTGATGCTCTTACTAAAAAAGAAGTTCTCAAGCTGAAGGCGGAAGCGGATAAGCTGGAGAAGTTTTTGGGCGGGATCAAGGATATGAAGGGTATGCCGGCTGCGGTATTCGTCGTGGATCCCAAAAAAGAAAAAATAGCAGTCAGGGAAGCCAGGATTCTGGGGATTCCCATAGTCGGGATAGTGGATACCAACTGTGATCCCGATGATGTAGATTATATTATACCTGCTAACGACGATGCAATCAGAGCAGTCAAGCTGATTGCAGGCAGAATGGCTGACGCAATCATTGAGGCAAAACAGGGTGAATCCTTCGATGAAGGGGAAGACTATGAAACAGACGAAGCTGATATTGATGATGACGAAGATTCAGCGGATACTGACGAAGAGTAGTTGTTAGAAAGGAGACTGTAAACATGGCTGTTACAGCTGGTATGGTAAAAGAACTGCGCGAAAGAACCGGCGCAGGGATGATGGATTGTAAAAATGCTCTGGTCGAAACAGATGGAGATATGGAAAAGTCTATAGAATTGTTGCGTGAAAAAGGACTTGCAAAGGCAGCGAAAAAGGCAGGAAGAGTCGCATCCCAGGGGTTGGTCAACCTGGCTTTCGGTAAGGGCGGAGCGTCGGCTGCAGCGATTGAGGTCAATGCAGAAACTGATTTTGTTGCGAAAAATGAAGAATTTATAGAATTTGTTAAAACCCTGGCAGACATGGCCTTGGACACTGATAAAACTGACATGGACAGCTTTATGTCACTGACTTATAAAGATGAGGGAACCGTCGCCGAGGCATTGAACAACAAGATTTCCAAAATCGGTGAAAACATGAGTGTCCGCAGGTTTGTAAAGTTTGACTCTCCCGGTGTAATCTACACGGGATATGTCCACGGCGGAGGAAAGATCGGAGTTATAGTCGGCCTGGAAACCGAGGCATCTCATGACGAAGTTGCCATAATGGGCAAAGACGTGGCGATGCAGGTGGCTTCGATGAATCCAAGATATATTTCTGAGGCCGATGTTGATCAGGGTTACATCGAAGGTGAAAAGAAAATTCTGATGCAGCAGGCATTAAACGAAGGCAAGCCGCAGAACATCGCCGAAAAAATGGTTATTGGAAGATTGAAGAAGGAACTGAAAGAGACCTGTCTTCTGGAGCAAAAATTCGTCAAGGACGGTGACATCACAGTTGGCGATTATGTGGAAGAGGCTGCAAAAGAATTTGGGAAATCAGTAAAAGTAGTCGAAATGGTTCGCTATGAAGTAGGCGAAGGCATAGAAAAGAAAGAAGAAAACTTTGCGGAAGAAGTTGCAAAACAGATGAACAACTAATAAAAAACTTATGATATAATAAAAGGACACTATTCGCAGTGTCCTTTTATTGAATACGGAAAAATGCTGCAAGGAGGGACTATGAAGCCTAAATACAAAAGAATAATACTCAAAATAAGCGGCGAAGCATTGGCGGGAGAGAACCATTTTGGTCTCAATGAAAATATGCTGAATATGGTTGCACAGCAGATAAAAAAAGCCGTTGAAATGGGTGTGCAGGTGGCGGTGGTAGTTGGCGGCGGTAACTTTTGGAGAGGGAGGACCAGCAAAAGCATGGATCGTGCCACGGCAGACTATATGGGAATGCTGGCTACATGCATAAACGCATTGGCATTGCAGGACTCCCTGGAGGCCGTAAACGTTCAGACAAGGGTTCAGACGGCCATAGAGATGAAAGAAATCGCCGAGCCTTATATACGAAGGAGAGCGATGAGTCATCTGTCGAAAAATACTGTAGTGATATTTGCCGCAGGCACCGGTAATCCTTTTTTCTCAACCGATACGGCTGCGGCCCTCAGAGCGGCAGAAATTGAAGCTGATGTTATATTGCTTGCCAAGAAGGTCGATGCCGTTTATGATGACGATCCCCAGGTGAACCCGAATGCAAAGCCTTTTGAAAGGTTGACGCATATGGATCTTTTGCATAAAAGTCTTGGGGTAATGGATTCCACAGCCGCATCTTTGTGTAAGGATAATAAAATCCCTATCCATGTATTCAGCCTCAATGAACCCGATAACGTTATAAATGCCATTTGCGGCAAGAAAATAGGTACAATAGTAGAATAGGACCGGAAAAAGGAGGAAATATAATGAATAATTCAATGGAGCAGCTTAAGGAAAAGATGGATAAGACCAAGTCCGTATTAAAAGACGATCTTAACTCGGTCAGGGCGGGGCGTGCGAATCCGGCTCTTCTTGACAGGGTAGTTGTAGAATACTACGGCACACCTACACCCTTAAAAAATATGTCCAACATATCTGCGCCCGATCCCCGAACACTACAAATCGTGCCGTTTGATCCTAAATCTTTGAACGATATCGAAAAGGCCATAAATATTGCAAACCTGGGAATAAACCCGGCTAACGACGGGCAATGCATAAGATTAGTGATTCCGCAGGTTACCGAGGAAAGAAGGAAAGAGCTCACCAAGATCGTTCGCAAAATGGGTGAAGAGGCCAAGGTGGCAGTGAGAAACCTTCGCAGGGACGCTAACGACGCTTTAAAAAAGGCGGAAAAAGCAGGAGATCTCACGGAAGATGACCTGAAGTCCGATATGGAAGAGGTTCAAAAAATGACCGACGAATGCGTAAAAGACATCGATGTGATCATTGAAAACAAAGAAAAGGAAATAATGGAAGTCTGATGATAGATTTGCTTGGTACCGATTTTGAGGAAGCGGAGGAGATACTTAAAGCCAAAGGATTGATCTGGACGGTTTCAGTTTCAGAACCGCCAAACAAGAAAATCAATAATGGCTGTTTGAAAGTAATCAAACAAGAGATTCAGGAAGG
>CAYYHH010000213.1:0-785 GCA_964471645.1 uncultured Oscillospiraceae bacterium | reverse complement strand
CGGATGATTACAGATAAGTAGGGAAAGAAGGACGGAATCATGGTATCCGTCCTCTTCTTGAAAAAGGAGAGATGTCTGTGGAGTATAAAAAAATCCCCCGCCATGTGGCTATCGTAATGGACGGCAACGGACGATGGGCGAATAAGAGAAGCATGCCAAGGCTGGCAGGGCATAATGCAGGTATGAAAGCCCTCAAAGAAATAGTAAAAAGATCTTCGACTCTGGGCATTGAGCACTTAACAGTCTATGCGTTTTCAACGGAAAACTGGAAAAGGCCCATTGAAGAGGTCGGGGGTATTTTTAAAATACTTATTCACTATGTGGATAAAGAACTTTCCGAACTGCATGAAAATAATGTAAAGGTAAGCATTCTCGGCGATTATGGCAAACTTCCAAATGATGCGGTCATAAAACTTGAAGAGGCCTTGGCGAAAACAAAGGGAAACACAGGGCTGCAGTTTCATATAGCTTTGAATTACGGAAGCAGGGACGAGATCGTTAATGCTGTGAAGGCTATAGCGAAGGAAGCCGCAGCAGGCACATTAAAGCCTGAAGGGCTAAACGAAGATGTGCTGTCGGAGCGTCTGTTTACAAAAGGGATGCCCGATCCGGACCTGGTGATCAGAACCGGAGGGGAAAAAAGATTATCAAACTTTTTGCTCTGGCAAAGTGCGTACAGCGAATTTGTATTCAGCGACGTTTACTGGCCTGATTTTACACCCGGGATGTTTGAGGAGGCGGTTGTGCAATATGCAAAAAGACTGCGCCGCTTTGGAGGGATAAAT
>CAYYHH010000212.1:0-4033 GCA_964471645.1 uncultured Oscillospiraceae bacterium | reverse complement strand
GAAAATCTTTTTGATAATAATCAGGTATGTGGCTCACATCAAGGCGTCCTAGCCTATTTCCATCAGATATCAAGTTCCACTGGCCGAACATGTATGAATAAGTTCTGTAATTGATATGCGGATATTTCTCAATATCGTTGATAAAAATTGCAGCTAAAACATATCCCTTGTTGACCCAGTCATAACTCATCAGAGTATAGCCATCTTCATAAACATCGTTGTAGCCCCAGGAATTTTTAACAATAAACACTTCTCGATCATCATCATAGCCTACCATCAGCATGGCATGTGCAGACTCATCATATTTATTTCCCGGGTCCCAGACATTGTCATTAGGAGTAGGATCCGGTTTCATTATTGCTATGGCGAATATGATTTCCTTTTCACTTTTCAGTATCGCACGATAGTAATCAAGATTTGTCAGTTCATTGCCACTCAGCTCACCCCATTGGGTAACACCATAACGGGCATTTACAAGGGCTTCATCCGGTAAAGCTTCCCGGTTCAAGTTCATGTTGTTGACTCTCTCTTGTCTGAGCATGGAATCGTTACCCTCCAAGCTTCCTGATGAATCTCTTGGATCTTTTTCGTACTGGCTTCCACCGATATATGGTAAATATTTTTCTTCAGGAATCCCCAGCATTCTACTGTACACAGCTACTACATGATGTACATTGGCGAATCCCCATCGGCCAAGGCTATTTTCTCTATAGGCAGGATTGGAAGGAGGAGTTTCCTTAAGTGCCTGTGATTTTTGAATCAAATGGGTATATTGTTCCGAAAGATCCAAATTTGAGTATTTGATTGGGTCGAATCGTTTGTAGGCCGCCTCAACAGCGGCACAAACGGCAAAGCTGACACAAGTGTTACGTCCTTCCTGACTCTTGATAGATGTTTGGTATTTACGCAAATCTACTGTTGCCGTGGGTGGTTTTAGTTTTGCTTGATCAAAGATGGGTTTTAAATCTGTCTTTTTAAACTTAGACCAATCGGGGTCATATATCGGTTCTGTATCCGGCTGTAGGTAAAAAGTTTTTCCATTAGAAAGTTTTACATTAGGTATTGAGCTGCCGTTTGCAGACACGCTTTCAATTGCCAAGTGTTCTCCGGGTTTCATGATTCTACGTGACAACTGCAATCCGGGAAGTTTAATTTCAGTTTTTCCTATAGGCAGTTTTATAATATCTCGGATAGATTCGGGGTTTTCTAAAACATCGGGAACTTCTTTTATATCGGATGATGGTGCAATTTTAATTATTGCCGCTCTCTTGGTTTTAGGATCCCATTGAACAGTACAGCCTAAAGACTCCGCCACAAATCGTAGCGGCAACATAGTTCTATTGCTGATAATGAGAGGTTTTACATTGGCATTATCAGGGTCAATCGGAATAACCTTTCCATTAATCTGCGCATTGCTTTCACCTATCCATAAATCGATAACTGTTCCTTCCAGTGAGACTTTTGCGTTCTTGTCCTTTTGGTTCCAATCTACGTCAGCTCCTAATGGTTCTGCCGCATACCTTATAGGCAATAAGGTTCTACTTTCAACAATAGTAGGACTTACATCCATGGTCAACAATTCACCATTGACAAAGTATTCGTTATGGCCAAGAGCGAAAATTATAACAACATTTTCATTTTCCTCAGCTTTGGTATTTTCTTGAGATAATATTTTTGATGCAGCTGTATCGGCATATACAATAGATGATACTAAAATAATACCTACCAGAAACATGGACAAGGCGATTCTTACTCTTTTCATTTCTCACTCACTCCCTTCGCACTCTATTTTAAAGAAGAAACCTCGTATTTCATAGCTACTAATTGTGGTAGGTTTGATATAAAACAAGTTGAATAAGAAAATTTCTAAGTGGACGATCTAACTTTCATATTCAAAATTATAATATAAAGATTAGGTATAATCCCTTTGTAAGTGAGTGATTTAATTTTGCATGCAAGACATCCGGAATATTAGTGATTGATATTGTTCCGAATGCGGGTTATACTAATTATTGAGAGGATGTGACCACATTGAATCATAAATATATAACCGCAAAGCAAGCGGCTGAAAAATGGAATATATCCGACCGGCGTGTTCGTGTGCTGTGTAAAGAGGGGAAAATTCCCGGCGCTTTTAAAGATGGAAAAGCCTATAAAATACCGTCAGATGCTGTCAAACCCGCCGATGGGCGAGAGCGAAAAAAGGATGAAGCCGCTGTCCGATGGCTCAAGTGGAGTGACTGTGTAATAGGTACAATCAACAAAGATAATGCTGTCATTTTTACCGCTCCCGAGCACAACGATGTGGTGTCACTCTATACATGCGGCGCAAAAATTTGGACGCCCGAGCAGCTTACTGAGTTTTTGTCCCAGCGCATTGTCAGCCGTGACCGTCGAGATATTGAAAAGATTCTGTTCCGTTTGGGGCTGTCTCACTACGATGTTTTGGCAATTTCCGAAGTTACAAGAGGTATCCACCCCAAAGATTTATTATGGGTTGCCCACGGCGAAAATGAGCGGTTAGATACGGTGATAACTGATGTTTTCTACTCAGTATTTCATCAAAAAATTGACCTCCAAGGCGATAGCATTGACACACCGGAAGGCTATAATATCAAACGCTACGGGGTTTACAAGGGCAATTACGGTATCTACAAGCAACGCATCAGCCCTCTGACAACCGATGTGGAATCAGAAGTGGCAGTCTATCTATTGGCGCAAAAGTTGGGTGTGCAATGTTGCCCTGCTTACCGCACAAATATTGATACGGCCTTCTCTGCTTTTCTTTACGACTTTTCAAAAGAATATATCGTTCATTTTCGACGGCTGTTTGAGGGGGCTCGTTCAGATAACGAATATCAAAACCTGGTTTCCGTCCGTCCGCAGTACAAGGATGATATCGCTCGCATGATTTTATTGGATTTTATTACGCGACAGGACGACCGGCATTTATCCAATATCGCCATCAAAATCAGCGACAAAACCGAATCCTTTTATCCTCTCTATGACAATGGTCGCAGCCTGTTTTATGAGGATACCGAAGAAATGGCGGCGCAGGCCGTGGTCAATCCAATCAATTACGCCACAACCTTTGGCTACTCCGGAACCTATTACGACTATGTCCAAGAGATTGCCGCAGAGCGCGGGAGCCTTAAGGGGCTGATAAACCCTGGTATAACAAAGGATGAAGTTGTAGGTATTTTAAAAGCCGCCGAATTTAAAGACTACCGCTTTGATGGAGCGTTGGAATGGATTGTAAAAACCCTTGGAATTGTCCGGGAGCTCGGATAATAAAAGTGATAAATATTCTTAGCAATTGCATCTGATGTTGCTATTTTAATAAGAAGTAATAAAGATTTTGCTAATTGATTGTTATGTTCTGAATCCTAGGTTTAAATGTAAATGCCCATCCTGGTTTGATGAGGATAGGCATTTATTACTACGATGTTTTTAAGGTTGTGCCTGCTCCTTATGACAGGCTCACACTAGAATTACTTTCCGTTATTGACAATGTGTTCAATAAGGCGCCTGAATACAGCCGCTACTTCGGCGCGGGTAGAATTTGCATGGGGAGCAAACTTATTATCGCTCCTGCCATTCATAATTCCGGTGCCGCGCATGGTATAGACATTCCCTCTCGCCCAGTCGCTGATCTGCTCATCATCGGCAAATGTGTCGGATGTGTTTGTCAGATTTATCCCAAGGTAGTCCATAAACCTTTGCATAATGGCCGCCATCTCCTGACGCGTTACGGGTCTTTCAGGCTCGAAGCTGCTTGCAGATACTCCAAATACAATTCCTTCCTCTGCCGCCCACTGGATAAACGGAGCGTAGTATAAATCCTGAGCCACATCGGCAAAGCGAGAGCCTGTGTATTTGTCCGTGTCAGCGCCATACATGCGGCCTATGACCGTAACAAACATTCCTCTTGTCATCGCAGTTTCCGGAGCGAACAAGTTAGGTGTCACGCCATGGAACAGCAGCCTTGCCGATGAGAAGTCGATATCATCCTTTGCCCAGTGGCCGTCTATGT
>CAYYHH010000211.1:0-4036 GCA_964471645.1 uncultured Oscillospiraceae bacterium | reverse complement strand
GCATCCTACTTTGAAAGTCAACAAGCTACATACAGGGATGGATATCGGGGTGCCTTCCGGCAGTCAGGTAGTTGCGGCAAATGCGGGCAAAGTTATTAAAGCAGCATGGAACAACAGCTACGGCTATATGGTAATGGTAGATCACGGCGGGGGTATTGTAACGCTCTATGCACACAACAGCCAGTTAAAAGTCAAGACCGGAGACGTGGTTACCAGAGGTCAGACGATTGCACTGTCAGGGAGTACAGGAGTGTCAACAGGACCGCACCTGCATTTTGAGGTCAGGGTAAACGGCGAATACAAGAATCCAAGGGGTTATTTGTAATAGCGGGGCGGAGCAGACGCCTTTACTTGTGATATATCCGATATTTATAAAATCATGGTTTATATTTTGTTTAATTTCATCAATTGGCCAAAGTTTACAATTAAAGAAGGAATGTGCTGATGGCGGGAGGCGCTGACCTCTCGCCTTAAATCATAGGTTCAAACAGATCGGATATTCTGAGCTTTAGGATATGGGGGGCTTCAATAGCAAAGCTATTGGATTGGGAGAGTTTCGATGGTAAAAAGATGGATATTTCCTAAAAAAAGAGGGAATACAGAGATTATAGATGCGCTATTGGAGAGCAGAGGGGTGACAGGTAAAGAAGCTATGGAGGAATTCCTTTCGTCCAGCCCCCAATTGACCTTTGACCCTTTTTTAATGAAAGACATGACGGAATCCGTGGACAGGATTTTGCTCGCCCTTGATAATGGCGAAAACATATGCGTATATGGGGATTATGATGCCGACGGGGTCTGCGGTGTAAGCCTCATGATAGAAATATTACGATTGCTGGGGGCTGAATATTCCTATTACATACCATCGCGGTTCGATGAGGGTTATGGCTTGAATTGCGAAGCCATAGAAAAAATCAAAGAAAGAGGAACCGATCTGATTATAACTGTTGACTGCGGCAGTTCGTCTTATGAAGAAGTTTTATTTGCCATGGAACTGGGCATGGACATAATAGTAACCGATCATCACAATCTGGGTGCAAAACCGGCGCCATGCCTTTTGATAAATCCCAAGCAAGATATGTGCACTTATCCTGATAAAGACCTTTCCGGATGCGGGGTAGCCTTTAAACTCGCCCAGGCGCTCAACCGCAGGAGGCCTCAGCATTTAAGCAGGGCTGACTTGAACAGCTTACTTGATCTGGCGGCGATTGCAACAGTAGGGGATATCGTTTCCCTGACGGGAGAAAACAGAACGATAGTCAAATACGGAATCAGATATATAAACAGCAAAAAAAGGCCGGGCCTTACACATCTTATCGATGGTGCGGGACTTGCCGGCTGTGAAATAAAATCGGATCACATAGCATATATTATAGTGCCGCATCTCAACGCTGCCGGCAGAATGCTTTCGGCGGAGACCGGTGTTAAGCTGCTGACATGCCATAATGAAGAGGAATGGAAAGAGGCGGCAGAAAACCTGCTCAGCAACAACAGGGAACGAAAGAGAATCCAGGACATGGCCTATGAAGAGGCCATAAAAAGGGTTGAGGAAAGCCATTTGGAGGATAAGTTCATTGTACTGGACTTGCCTGATGCTCACGAGGGAATAACCGGAATAGTAGCCGGTAAAATAAAAGATAAATACAATCGGCCCACAATTATTGTTACCCCATCAGGTGAAAACAAGCTGAAAGGGACGGGCAGGAGCATAGACGGGTTAAATATTTATGAAATGCTGTCAGAGTGCGGACAGCTTTTTGAAAAGTTTGGCGGCCATGCGGGAGCCTGTGGATTTACAATGGATAATGCCAATCTGCAACCGTTGAGGAATGCTCTTGGCGCCCTGGCGGTAATTCGCTTTAACGAGGATCCGTCCTTATTTGACCCCAAACTTATAATAGATGCGGAAGTGATTTCAGAAGATCTGGACAATAAGCTGATCGACTGCCTGAACAGATTAGAACCCTTTGGTCACAAAAATCCTAAACCCATATTTGTACTTCGAAAAGTACAGCTAAAGGATCCCTGTTACATTGGTGAACATCGTCAGCATGTACGATTCGGCGTCAACGGGGCACAGTGTATATACTTTAACGGCGCAGAGCAATTTATTTCGCTTTACGAAGGAGGTAAACCTGTGGATATAGCGGGTTATCCTGAAATCAATCGATGGAATGGCTGCGAGAGGATCCAATTCGTCGTATCCGATATGCGTTTGTCGGATTTCGTGGTATTATAGTTTACGATTCGAATAAGTTGACTTTAACCGATTAATTAAGAGAGGAATCTCATCCAATGATAGCATTAAAAAAGAGGAATTTGGCCCTGCTGATTGCGATAGCTCTATGCGTCGGTATAGTATCTACTGCAGGATTCACGAAGGTATACGGCATCGCAACCGACCAGATCTGTATTAGCGCCGAGGCTTATGAAGACTATAACCGTATAAAAAAGAACTACGGTCAGCTGGACGAACTGCAACAGCTCATCGAAAAGCGTTACTATATACCGGTAGATCCGAACAGGCTTTATGAAGGGATTTACAAAGGGCTCTTTTCAGGGATCGGTGATCCTTACTCCGCATATCTGACTAAGAAAGAATATGACGATCTGCAGATAGCAACCTCAGGTGAATATGAGGGAATAGGGGTTACTATCGCACCTGACAAGCAAGGCTTTATCAATGTTGTCGCACCAATAGATGATACACCTGCTTTCAAAGCCGGCATCAAACCGGAGGATAAAATCGTTGCGGTCGACGGAGTGGAGTACACCGGGGACACTATCGATGCTGCCGCGGCCGCTATGAGAGGCGTGGGTGGAACAACGGTCGATCTTAAAATTTTAAGGGGAGGCGAGCCTGTCGAACTCACGATAAAAAGGGCAAAAATCACCTTGGAGACGGTAAAAAGTGAAGTTCTTGATGGGAATATCGGCTATATTCGCATAAGCTCATTTGAAAAGCATACGGCAGAAAACTTTAAAAAAGCGTTGAGGGACATGGAAGTAAGCAGGGTCAAGGGTCTTATTCTGGACCTCAGGGATAACCCCGGGGGCCTGGTCGATTCGAGCATAGAAGTTGCCGATGTCCTTTTGCCCGAAGGTATAATTACTTATACCGAGGATAGGCAGGGTCAAAAGCATTATTACAAGTCAGATCAGGCGGCCACCGACATTCCTTTTGTAATTCTGATAAACGGCGGTTCCGCCAGTGCCAGTGAAATTGTTGCCGGAGCAATTAAGGGAAATAAAGCAGGCAAACTTGTGGGTACCGTAACTTATGGGAAAGGGATCATTCAAGAAATCGTGCAGCTGGATAACGGAGATGCGACAAAGCTCACGATAATGCAATACTTCTCCCCCGATGAGCAGGTCATCCACGAAAAAGGTGTAGAACCGGATTATGTGATTGAACTCACCGAGGAGGATTTTGTCGATGGGATTCTCCACAGGGAAAATGATAAGCAGCTCCAAAAGGCATTGGAACTGCTGAAATAATAGATTACAAATAATACGATACGCCATGACACCGCGATGGGCTATATCATGTAAGAGTTTTTAACTTTTTGAGAATCAGCTTATAACCGTCGGCTCCGTATATGAGGCAGCGATTGACTCTGCTGATCGTTGCCGTGCTGGCCTTGGTGATTTCTTCGATCTCGTTATAGGTTTTTTTCTGATCCAGCAGTTGCGCTACCTGAAATCGTTGGGCAATTGCCTGCAACTCCTTGATTGTGCAGATGTCCTCGAAAAAGCGATAACATTCTTCTTCATTTTCGAGAAGCAGAATAGCTTTGAACAGATCATCAGTTTCTCGATTGCTCAATTTGGACTCATAACTCATAGTATTTCTCCGTTTCACAGAAAAATGATGCTTTAATGCTTTACAGTGTGATTATACTATAGTCCGATATTGTTTACAAGGGGTTTTTAATGATATGATGTCCACAAGTTTAAGGATGGTTAATGTTCACACCTCCCTTAGGCTAAGGGCGCATGATCCATGCGAGAGAGCCTTGAGGGGTTTTGTGCGATC
>CAYYHH010000210.1:0-4076 GCA_964471645.1 uncultured Oscillospiraceae bacterium | reverse complement strand
CAGTGACACTCCCAGTCCTTAACAGGGCCGAAGATCTTTTCACAGAAAAGACCTTCCTTTTCGGGTTTCAGCGTCCTGTAGTTAATAGTTTCCGGCTTTTTGACCTCACCTCTCGACCAGCTCCTGATTTTTTCCGTAGATGCCAAACTGATGCGAAGCGATTCAAAATTGTTCAATTCCTGCATATTATACCTCCTAGACCTCCTCTTCAGTATCGAAGTCTTCCCGGAAATCCAACTCTCCACCTTCATCCGACAGTTCGTCGTCCTCGGTCTCCTCACTGAAACCTGCATCGTCTAATTCGCCCTCATCGACGACGCTCTCCATTTCATTAAACGCTTCTAACCCGGACAGTTCTTCGTATTCGACGGATTCCTTAATGTCGATTATTTCATTGGATTCTGTCAGGACTTTTACATCCAATGCAAGGCTTTGCATTTCTTTTATCAATACCTTAAAGGATTCGGGTATCCCCGGTTCCGGAATATTCTCTCCCTTGACTATCGCTTCATAGGTTTTTACCCTTCCCACGACGTCATCGGATTTAACGGTCAAAATTTCCTGCAATGTATAGGCGGCCCCATAAGCTTCCAGAGCCCAAACTTCCATCTCTCCGAACCTCTGCCCGCCGAACTGGGCTTTGCCGCCCAATGGCTGTTGTGTTACGAGTGAATAAGGCCCCGTGCTCCTGGCATGAATTTTATCATCTACCAGATGGTGCAGCTTAAGCATATACATATATCCCACTGTAACAGGATTGTCGAAAGGCTCACCTGTCCTTCCGTCGCGGAGGATCAATTTTCCGCTTTCCGGATAGCCGCATTCTTTTAACAGATCGATGATCGCCAATTCGCTGGCACCGTCAAATACCGGCGTGGAAATGTACCAATCTTTGTATTTGGCCGCCAGACCCAAATGAGTTTCCAGCACCTGCCCGATATTCATACGAGACGGAACCCCCAAGGGGTTCAACATTACCTGCAAAGCGGTACCGTCTTCCATAAAAGGCATATCCTCTTCGGGTAAAATCCTTGAAATAACGCCTTTATTGCCATGGCGTCCGGCCATCTTGTCGCCTACGCTGATTTTGCGCTTGGTTGCAACATAGCATCTTACCAATTTGTTTACGCCGGGAGGTAATTCGTCACCTTTATCCCTTGAAAAGACCTTTACATCCACTACGATTCCCGTTTCCCCGTGGGGTACGCGCAGAGAGGTATCCCTTACTTCCCTGGCCTTTTCTCCGAATATGGCCCTTAAAAGCCTTTCCTCGGCAGTGAGCTCTGTTTCCCCTTTTGGGGTGACCTTTCCGACGAGTATATCAGATGAACTTACTTCGGCACCGATGCGGATGATCCCTTCTTCATCCAGATCCTTCAGCACATCCTCACCGACGTTGGGAATGTCCTTGGTGATTTCCTCGGGCCCCAGCTTTGTATCCCTTGCCTCCGATTCATATTCCTCGATGTGCAAAGAGGTCAGGGAGTCCTCCATAATAAGTCTTTCATTGAGAATGATGGCATCCTCATAGTTATAACCTTCCCATGTCATAAACCCGATAAGCAGGTTTTTGCCCAGCGCTATTTCGCCCATATCCGTCGAAGGGCCATCAGCTATGACCTCGTCCGCTTCCACGTGCTCGCCATGATTGACTATGGGTTTTTGGTTGATGCAGGTTCCCTGGTTCGAACGCTTGAACTTAAGCATCTTGTATTCATCAACGCCGTTATCCTTATCTCTGCGAATTTTTATCCTGTTGGCGTCTACGTATTCAACTGTTCCCGCCGCTTTTGAAAGAACAACCACTCCGGAATCCTTGGCAGCTGTATATTCCATGCCGGTACCGACGATAGGGGAATCCGTCACAAGCAATGGCACAGCCTGCCGCTGCATGTTAGATCCCATAAGGGCCCTGTTGGCATCATCATTTTCTAAAAACGGAATCATTGCGGTTGCCACGGACACAACCTGTTTCGGAGAAATGTCCATGTAGTCGGCTTCTTCCCTGAAGACAAGATCCAACTGCCCTCCGGGTTTTCTGACTACAACTTTGCTGTTTATGAAATGGCCTTCATTGTCCAGGGGTTCGTTTGCCTGGGCGATGATCACCTGTTCTTCTTCATCCGCCGTTACGTATTGTATTTCTTCTGTAACCCTGCCATTGGCCTTGTCTACGATCCTGTAAGGTGTTTCAATGAAACCGTATTCATTGATCCTTCCATAAGTTGTAAGGGAGCCGATAAGTCCGATATTAGGGCCTTCAGGTGTCTCTATAGGACACATTCTTCCATAGTGGGAATGGTGGACATCCCTTACCTCAAAACCGGCCCTTTCTCTTGAAAGACCTCCGGGTCCAAGGGCGGAAAGCCTTCTTTTGTGCGTCAGTTCCGCCAAGGGATTCGTCTGATCCATAAATTGTGACAGCTGGCTGCTGCCAAAGAATTCTTTGATCGCCGCTGTTACCGGTCTGATATTCATCAGTGCCTGAGGCGTAGTTACTTCTATGTCCTGGATGGTCATTCTTTCTTTGACCACCCTTTCCATGCGCGCCAGACCTATTCGGAATTGGTTTTGCAACAATTCCCCTACGGTCCTGAGCCTCCTGTTACCCAGATGATCTATATCATCTGTTGCTCCAATACCGTCGGTAAGATTAAGAATATAGCTGACCGATGCAATTATATCATCAAGTATGATATGCTTGGGTGAAAGCTTGTTTTTCAGGGAATGCAAAGCATCCTTTATGGCCTTCTCCCCTTCATAATTATCGATTACCCACTTTAACACGGGATAATAGGCCTTCGAGGGCAACTTCATTTCCGATACATCGAAAGAAACATGATCCTGAAGATTTACAAATGAATTGCCGATGACCTTGACCGGTTTGTTTTCCGCTGTTTTGCTGTAAACCATAACAAATTCCGCACCGGAATTTTCTACCGCCATGGCTGTGGCTCTGTTGATGTAAGTTCCCTCTTCCACCAATACTTCTCCGGTAAACGGGCTTATGACATCTTCTGCGGCCTTGCATCCGACTATCCGGTTGGCAAGCCCTAGTTTCTTATTGTATTTATACCGTCCTACCTTCGCTAAATCGTATCTCTTTCCATCGAAAAACAGCGCTTCTATCAGGTCATAGGCGCTTTCGAACGTAGCCGGTTCGCCGGGTCTCAGCTTTTTATATATTTCCTTTAAACCCTCATCGTAGTTAACGGTTATATCTTTTGCGAGGGATTTTTCCAAGCGATCGTTCTCACCGAATATCTTCAGTATTTCTTCATTTGATCCTTCATTCAGGATTTTAGCCGTCTCGCTGGAAAATTCGCCATATCTGCGTATTTTCTTAATAAGATCCGCTTCCGTAATTTCCAGGTTCTTCTTTTTCTCAACGTGGATTTTTTCCTCAACCGACTTATATGCGAGGGCCCTGAGAATGGTTGTTATGGGCTGCTTTCTCGTCCTGTCGACCCTTACAGAAATCACTTCGTTGGAGTCAGTCTCGTATTCAAGCCAAGCTCCCCGGTTGGGAATAATCTGGGTAGAGTAAAGTTTGTTGTTAGATTTATCTGTTGTAACGTCATAGTATGGTCCTGGAGATCTTACCAACTGTGTGACGACTACGCGTTCGGCCCCGTTATAAATAAAGGTACCTTTTTCGGTCATGAGAGGAAAATCCCCCATGAATACTTCTTGCTCCTTTACTTCACCGGTTTCTTTGTTGACTAATCTGACCTTGACTTTCAGAGGTGCAGAATAGGTTGCATCCCTCTCCTTGCACTCCTCTTGATCGTACTTGGGTTCATCGTTAATTGAATGGTCAATAAACTCAAGGACTAAATTGTCTGCATAGTCCCTGATTGGCGATATATCTTCAAAAACCTCTTTAAGTCCTTCCTGTATGAACCAGTCATATGAATCCTTTTGAATTTGAATCAGATTGGGCATGGGTGCTACTTCGTGAATCAATGAGTAGCTCATCCTCGTTTTCTTACCGATTTTAACGGGTTGTGGCATATTCATCACTCCTTGTATTGACAACAAACTACTTTGCGTGGCAATGTACTATAATACCACAA
>CAYYHH010000209.1:0-4094 GCA_964471645.1 uncultured Oscillospiraceae bacterium | reverse complement strand
GTATTTGCATTGCAGCAGTTTTGAAAGAGGTCCGGCGATGTTCTGCCACCGAAACAACTCATATAGTTACCTCCTTTACCGGTCAAATAATTATTTGTTTTCTCGTGACAGTATATTCTGCCGGCAACAGTTGTGTTACCATTTATGGTATCGGATATTTCCACAGGGAATTTATAGATTCAAAAGCAGAGAAGCCAGGGCTCCGATCAGGAAAGATAAAAGAAAACTGCCCGCATAAGTGGTCAATGCTACGACCATACCTCTGTCCTTGATCAAAACCATAAGAGAAGCAAAGCAGGGGACAAAAAGGGTCATAACTATAAGAATCACAGTGATCTGAATGTGAGAAAATGAATTCTGTGTCACTGCCGAATAAAAACCGGCCGCCCCCAAATCTTTTTTTATAATCGCCAGAAGAAACAGGTCAGTGGCACGATCCGGCAGTTTTAAAAGCCCGGAGGTAATAGGGGAGCACCATTGGTGTAGCTTTATAAAACCTCCGCTATGTCCGAGAACAGTCATAAGAATGCTTCCGAGAGCAAAGGTAGGGGCTGCGTCAATTACAAAAAACCGGGATTCTTTTACGGTTTCGATCATTACAGGCATAAATGCCGGAACAGTCAACGGTACATCCATCGGCCTCTTGTTTTCTATTTTGCCGGGGACTAACAGGTTGAGTAACAGCCCGGCACCAATAAAGACGAGAATAACGACTGCCAGATAAAAGAATAAATGCGAGAAGGGCAGGACTGCGGAAACAGCGAGAGTTATTGCAAACTGGGCGGAGCAAGGTATGGCGAGACTAAGCAATATACTGGCAATCAATTGCTCACGCCCGGATGAAAGTGTTTTAACAGAAATCAGGGCGGCAGTGACACATCCGAAACCCAGCATCAGAGGGATAATCCCTTCTCCGGACAGTCCGATGTGCTTAAAAAGTCCGTGCACAGAAGATGAAATTTGATTGAGGAGGCCTGATTCCCTCAGCAGAAACAAAATCAGGTAGAACGAAAATACCAGCGGAAGCAGCAACCCCAGCAAATAAACGGGAATCATAGTAAGGAGGCCATACTCACCGATAAATAGTGCCGGTATGAAATTGTCCATATTCATGAATTGCGAAAGATAGCCGACAATCACGTTATGGTACCAGGTACCAAACACAACCCCTTGGGTGAAATCGACCACCGGGCCGGCGATCAGCTTCCCTATGAATAAATATATTCCGACGGGCAGCGATAAAACAATTGCATATCGCGGGAAATTCCCTGCTGACAAGGGTTTGGTTCTTCTTGACATCGGAGTACCGCCTGATTTATGCTTTTGAAACTGAAATTAAAATGGTATAATACAATAATATGGTCAGTGGGTGTTTTCATGTATAGAATTGCTGCCCTGTTGAGAGGAATACTGTGGAAATTATTATAATATTAATCGGAATCGTCCTTTTGGTTTTTGTTGGAATTTTGTATGCAAAATTGAACTCAATAGAAAAGAAAATTGACCAGCAGAGCAGCAAGGATAATCTCAGAGAAGGTCTGGACAGACTCAGGAACGAAATAGAGGATGAGATCAAGGACTCCCGCCAGGAAACCACCGGATACATAGTCGAAAATTTTCGAAGCTTTGCAGATATTTTGACCGGATCGCAGAAGCAGATCGCGGAAATACAGGACAAGCGCCTGGCCGATTTGAATCAGCAGCTCTCACAGAAGAACGACATGTTGCAAAAGACCGTAAACGACATGCTGAAACATATCAACGATACTATGGAAAATCGTCTGATCTCGATTCAAAGGGACAATGAAAAGAAGCTGGAACAGATGAGAGAAACCGTCGATGAAAAGCTTCAAAAAACTTTAGAGGACAGGATAGGCCAATCGTTTAAAATGGTCAGCGACAGACTTGAACAAGTATACAAAGGATTGGGGGAAATGCAGAATTTAGCCATTGGTGTAGGCGATTTAAAGAAGGTCCTTTCTAATGTAAAGACGAGAGGCATACTGGGGGAAATCCAGCTGGGTGCCATTCTTGAACAAATTCTTGCTCCCGAACAATATGAAGAAAATGTAACCGTCAAGAAAGGAAGCAGTGAGCGGGTCGAATATGCCATCAAGCTTCCCGGTGACGATGAGGGCGTGGTATATCTTCCTATCGATGCAAAATTTCCCGCCGAGGCCTATAGCAAGCTTTTGGATGCCTACGAAACAGGAAACGCTGCGGAAATCGATGCGGCGGCTATCGCGCTTGAGCGCACAATAAAGGGCTTTGCCAAGGATATAAAGGAGAAATACATATCTCCGCCTTTCACAACGGACTTTGGTATTATGTTCCTTCCCTTTGAAGGACTTTATGCAGAAGTTGTAAGGCGCGGGATGGTTGAGGTTCTGCAGAGGGATTATAAAATAAATATTGCGGGGCCAAGTACGATGGCCGCTTTGCTCAACAGCCTTCAAATGGGATTTAGAACGCTGGCAATACAAAAGCACTCCAGTCAGGTGTGGGATGTGCTGGGAGCGGTTAAAACCGAATTCGCCAAATTCGGTGAGGTGCTCGACGCAACCCAAAAAAGGATAAACCAGGCTAATGAGGAGCTGGATAAGCTGGTAGGTGCAAGGACCAGAAAAATACAGAGCAAGCTCCGTACCGTGACAGCCCTGCCGGAAGAGTTTACCCGGACTTTATTGGGTTATACTGAATCTACGGAAGCGGAGGATGAGGAATTGCAATGAATATTTTTGCAATAGGAGATTTGCATCTGTCATCCGATGGTTCAAAGCCAATGGATATATATGGGGGCCAATGGATAAGGCATACGGAAAGAGCGGAAAATAGATGGAGATCCATAGTCACCGATGATGACGTTGTCATAATTGCCGGCGACATTTCATGGGCGCTCAAAAGACAAGATGCAGAAAATGATTTATTATGGATAGCTGAATTACCGGGCAAGAAGGTGTTGATAAAGGGGAATCATGATCTCTGGTGGTCCTCGGTGACAAAATTGAACCAGTTGCACGAAAGCATGTATTTTCTGCAAAACAGCAGCTATATGGCAGGAGATATTGCCATCTGCGGCAGCAGAGGATGGATATGTCCAGGCGACGGGGATTTTCAACAGCAGGATGAGAAGATATATAAAAGGGAGCTTGGCAGGCTGAGGTTGTCGCTGGAGGCTGCCAAAAAAGGAGGGGCTGCACGCATGATAGGCGCTATGCACTTTCCGCCGGTCAACGACAAACATGAAGATTCGGGATTTACGGAATTATTTGAAGAATACGGCGTTGAATTGGTAGTATACGGACATCTCCACGGAGAGGATGCCCATACAAGGGGAATAAACGGAAGGCGTAACAGCGTGGAATACCGATTGGTTTCATGTGATTATCTGGAATGCTGCCCGCTATTGTTAAGCGGCAGGCTGGTAGGAGGGTGAAATGAAAAGAGTAGCAATAATTGTGCTTGACAGCCTGGGAATAGGTGAGCTTCCCGATGCTCATAACTATGGAGACAGCGGCGCCAACACCCTGGCAAGCATAAAAAAGGCAAAACCTGATCTTTATATTCCTAATTTAACAAAGATGGGGATGGGGCTGATTGACGGTGTTGAGGTATTGGAAAAAGAAGCAAACCCATCGGCTTCTTTTGCGCGCCTTGGGGAAATGTCCAGGGGCAAAGACACCATCACGGGGCATTGGGAGATAGCCGGATTATATACCCCCGAGCCGTTTAAAACTTTTGAAAAATTTCCGGACTACTTTATCGATGCTTATGAAAGGGCTATAGGAATCGGAACGCTGGGCAACTATGCCGCCTCGGGAACAGAGATCATCAAAGATCTGGGACCCGAGCATGAGGCAACGGGAAAGCCTATCGTATATACTTCAGCTGACAGTGTATTTCAAATCGCCGCCAATACGGATGTAGTTCCTCTGAAGGAGTTATATCGTTATTGTGAGATTGCCAGGGAAATGCTGACAGGTGATTTGCTGGTGGGCAGAGTCATAGCCAGACCGTATGTTGAGAAAAACGGCGAATATACCAGAACTTCAGACCGGAAGGATTATGCCGTATCACCGCATGGCAGGACCTTG
>CAYYHH010000208.1:0-4124 GCA_964471645.1 uncultured Oscillospiraceae bacterium | reverse complement strand
CGGGGATGGTATAGGTCCCGCCATTACCGGGCAGGCAGGGCGAGTGCTCAAGGAAATCCTGTCGGAAGAGATCGAAAAGGGCAAGATAGAGTTTCGCACTATATCCGGCTGTACCATTGAAAACCGTGCGGCGGTCGGTAAAGCGATCCCGGACGATGTCCTTGATGAAATCAAACAATGTCACGTACTGCTCAAAGGTCCGACGACTACCCCGAGAAAAGGTGATAAATGGGCTAATGTTGAAAGCGCCAACGTGGCAATGAGAAAAGAACTTGATCTTTTTGCAAACGTCAGACCGGTACGCGTTCCGGAATTGGGGATCGACTGGACATTTTTCAGGGAGAATACAGAATGCCTATACGCCATGGGAAGCCAGGGTGTCAATATAACGGATGAATTGGCGATAGATTTCAGGGTCATAACGACACCGGGAACCCAACGCATAGCTAGGCTCGCATTCGATTATGCAAGAAAAAACGGAAAAAAAAGAGTTACGATTGTCACTAAAGCAAATGTAGTCAAGACCACGGACGGGAAATTTTTAGATGTATGCAAAACTGTATCGAGAGACTATCCTGAAATTGAAACTGACGATTGGTATATCGATATAATGACGGCCAAACTCCTTGATGATAAAAGAAGGAAGCAGTTTGAGGTAATGATTCTTCCCAATCTGTACGGTGACATTCTGACAGATGAGGCCGCTGAATTGCAGGGGGGGGTAGGTACCGCCGGCAGTGCCAATTTGGGCACGCGTTATGCCATGTTTGAGGCAATCCACGGTTCGGCACCCAGAATGGTTGAGGAAGGCAGGGCGGACTACGCCGACCCCAGCAGTGTGATCAGGGCAGGGGCCATGCTTCTTTCACATATAGGTTATCAGGACTATGCTGATATGCTTACCGACAGCATAGAAAAATGCACTGTAACTGAGCGTAAAATAACACTCACAGGCAGATCCGACGGTGCAACCGGTGCGGAGCTGGCGGATTATATTTTGCAGGAAGTAAGGGGAATGAAAGGATGATCAGGGAATTAGGGGGAATTCGTATCACCGGGAACCCTCTCTCCGTAAATCTTTACGCTGAACTTCAAAGCGAGATATTGAGGGGAGATTTAAAACAGGGTGAAAAGTTGTCGGAGCAACAAGTATGTGATAAATACGGCCTTTCACGGACACCGGTGAGGGAGGCCTTCAGGCAACTGGAATTGGAGGGCCTCATCGAAACAATTCCCAACAGAGGCGCCTTTGTCGTAGGCCTGTCGCGGAGAGACATTGAAGATCTTTTTGAAATGAGGAAGGCATATGAGATCCTGGCCGTAAAATGGGCAATAGAGCGGATCAGTAAAGATGAGATGGAAAAGCTTGAAGAAGCATATGAGTTTATGGAATTTTATACCGTGAAAAAAGAGGCGGATAAAATGCTCAATATCAACAGGCGCTTCCATAGCCTGATATACAAGGCTTCCCGGAACCGCATGATAGATCACGCTTTGTCTACTTATCAGCTTTACCTAAAGGAAACCGGCAGCAGCAACGCTTATTTGGACGGTCAACTGGATGAGGTCCTTGCGGAGCATAAAAAAATATTTGAGGCCTTTCTGAACAAAGATTCTGAGGCTGGGGAGGCTGCCATATCCATTCATCTCCACAACGCTAAATTGCGGGCAAAATAATAATTGACAGAACATGAGCCATTTCAACAGGCTCATGTTTTTTTAAACAATCCTCTTGAAAACCACTGTAAACTACTATATAATGGGTATCCAGGCATATGGAACATCTACATATTGAGGAATCATACTTGTTCCTATGCCATTTCACGAGGAGGGAAAGCGATGAAAGCGGTAATAAAGCGTGATGGAACGGTAGTTGATTTTAAGAGCGGTAAAATTAAAAATGCTATATTGAACGCCATGCTGGAGACAAAGATGGGCGTCGATGAAAAATTGGCGGAAGGAATTGCCTCGGCAATAGAAAAGCAGGCAGAAAAATCCGAAAGGAAGATTCATGTCGAGGATATACAGGATATAGTAGAAGATTTTCTGATGGCCAGCGAAAGGAAAGATGCTGCCAAGAAATACATCATCTACCGCTATGAAAGAGACAAAACCAGAGATGCCAGAAAACGAAGGGACGGTAGGATCATATCGGAGGACTTCGTCAGCCAATATAAGCATAGACCGTCTCCGATGAATCAACTGGGGAGTTTTGTTTTTTACAGAACTTATTCAAGATGGCTTCCGGATGAGCTGAGAAGAGAATACTGGTGGGAAACAGTCAGGCGTGCCGTAGAATATAACTGTAGTTTAGTGCCCACATCGAAAGATGAAGCGGAAAGACTTTATAAGAATGTATTCGAGTTGAAGCAATTCCTTTCGGGCAGAACGCTATGGGTTGGCAGCACCGATGTATCCAAGTATTATCCCATGTCCAATTTTAACTGTTCATTTCAGGTAATCGACAGCTTTGCTTCCTTTAAAGATATTTTCTATCTTCTTATGGTGGGCTCCGGTGTGGGTGTCAGGATTTTGAAATCAGATATCGGGATGCTGCCTATGGTCCGGACAGATATAGAGATAATACACGAATCCTATACACCGCTGTTGAGATCCCTCAGACAAGACAGCACCGCACTGGAATTCACCCACAATGATACTGTGAAAATTACCATCGGTGACAGCAAAGAAGGCTGGGTGCAATCACTGGACTATTTTTTGAAGATCTTATACAGCACCGAATATCGTAAGATAAAAACAATTATATTGAATTACGATCAGGTCAGGGGCAAGGGGGAGAAACTGAGAACATTCGGCGGGACGGCGAGCGGCCATTCCAGTATGAAAAATATGTTCATAAAGATCGGCAAAGTTATTGAAAAAGCAGCAAGCAGGACTACGACGGACAGGGTAAAGCTGCTTCCGATCGACTGCCTCGATATAGCGAATATCATCGGTGAAAACGTTGTGGTGGGCGGTGTGCGCAGGACTGCGGAAATAGTATTGATAGATCAGGACGATAAAGATTGCATCCAGGCTAAGAGCGAGCTTTATAAAAAGGTTGATGAAAAGTGGATCATTGACAATGAGATCTCCCATCGGCAGATGAGCAATAATTCAATTTTTTATACGAAAAAGCCTACCCGCGAGCAACTGCACTGGCATATCCAACAGATGCGGTATTCAGGGGAACCGGGTTGGGTCAATGAATCAGCCGGGGCAAAGCGCAGGCCTGACTTCAAAGGCGTCAATCCCTGTGCCGAAGTGCTTTTGGATTCCAAAGGCATGTGTAACCTGACCAGCATAAATGTAATGGCATTTGTTAACGACGGCATCCTGGACAAAGATGGTTTAATGGAAGCGCAAAAACTTTCGGCGAGGGCCGGGTATCGCATGACTTGCACGGAACTGGAAATACCCGAATGGAATTCGGTCCAACAAAGGGACAAGTTGCTTGGATGCTCCCTTACAGGGTGGCAGGATATGGTCAATGCATTGTCTTTGAGCCGCGGGGAACAAGAGGATCTTTTAAAAGAACTAAGGGCTGCTGCAAAGTCTGCCGCCGTCAATTATGCGAAAGAACTTGGACAAGGCGAGCCGGTACTTGTAACGACGGTGAAGCCTGAAGGAACCGTCAGCCTGCTTCCCGTAGTATCCAGCGGTGTTCATTTTTCACATGCTCCTTATTACGTCAGAAGAGTAAGGATCAGCAGCGATGATCCACTCGTAAAGGTTTGTGAAGAGCTGGGATATCCGGTCTATCCCGAGGTGGGACAGGATTGGGACAGCTGTGTGACCAAAGTGGTTGAATTCCCCGTCAAAGCACCGGCCGGAAGGCTTAAAGGTGACATTACTGCTGTGGAACAACTTGAAATATACAAGATGTTCATGGATTGTTATGTAGATCACAACTGCTCGATAACCATTCATGTCCGTGATCATGAATGGGAGGAGGTTGAGAAGTGGGTATGGGAAAACTGGGAAGACACCGTTGCATTGTCCTTCTTGTCGTATGAAGACAGTTTTTATGATTTACTTCCTTTTGAAGAAATTACAGAAAAGGAGTATAATGAAAGGGTAACCAACATGAAACCGTTTATCCCCTCTTTGATTTCTAATTATGA
>CAYYHH010000207.1:0-4138 GCA_964471645.1 uncultured Oscillospiraceae bacterium | reverse complement strand
TGGTACCACGGAACTTCCGTCCTCTGAATGAATAATTCAGGGACGATTTTTTATTTTATGCGGAGGATAAAATGGTTATTACGCAAATACTTGAAAAAAATGCAGCCCTATATGGAGAAGAGGTCAGCCTTGTTGAAATCAATCCGGATATAGAAGAATGCAAAGTCAGCTGGAAGGATTATGACCTGGTTGAAACTGATCCCGCCAATAAATATCGCAGGGAGATGACATGGCGTGAGTTTGATGACAAAGCCAATCGACTGGCAAATTTCCTTATGGACAGAGGGCTTGAGAAAGGGCAAAGGGTTGCGATTCTTCTAATGAATTGCCTCGAGTGGCTGCCGATCTATTTTGGTATTCTTAAAGCGGGGGCAATTGCCGTACCTTTAAACTACAGGTATACATCGGATGAAATAAAATATTGCCTTGAATTAGCCGAATGTGATGTACTGCTCTTTGGGCCCGAGTTCAATGAACGTATAGCTGCAATTAAGGACGAAATACCCAACGTCAAAATAAAATTGTTTGTGGGACAGGGACGCCCTGCTTTTGCAGAAAGTTACTATGCCCTGACAGCTTGCTGTTCCTCAGTAAGGCCAAAAACTCCGCTCAATTCAGATGAAGATGCGGCAATATATTTTTCATCGGGGACCACGGGGTTCCCAAAAGCGATACTGCATACACACCGGAGCCTTATAACGGCATGTGAAGTTGAAAGGGATCATCATAAACAGACAAGGGAGGATAACTTCCTATGTATTCCTCCGCTGTACCATACCGGCGCAAAAATGCACTGGTTTGGCAGCTTCCTTTCAGGGAGCAAAGCCGTGTTGCTTCGCAGCACTTCGCCCAAAGCTATAATAAAGACTACATCTGAGGAAGCAATCACTATTGTTTGGCTTTTGGTTCCTTGGGCACAAGACATCCTGGATGCCATAGACAGCGGTGATATCAAACCTGAAGAATACCATTTGGCTCAATGGAGGCTTATGCATATTGGTGCCCAGCCGGTTCCGCCGAGCCTTATAAGAAGGTGGAAGAAGCACTTTCCCAATCATGACTACGATACTAATTATGGACTCTCCGAATCCATTGGGCCGGGATGTGTACATTTAGGCATAGAAAATATCCATAAAGTCGGGGCTATCGGTAAGGCCGGATACAGTTGGGAGCTTAAGGTAGTTGATGATCTTGGACGCCCTGTAGAACAGGGAGAAGTAGGCGAATTATGTGTAAAAGGACCGGGAGTCATGAAATGTTACTATAGGAATCCGGAAGCAACAGCTTCGGTCTTAAAGAATGGATGGCTGTTCACGGGGGATATGGCCCGCTTAGATGAGGAAGGTTTTGTTTATCTTGTGGACAGGAAAAAGGATGTTATAATCAGCGGGGGTGAAAATCTATATCCTGTTCAGATTGAAAACTTCTTAAGGGCACATGAGGCCATCAAGGATGTGGCAGTGATAGGGATTCCGGACAAACGCTTAGGTGAAATAGCCGCAGCAATTATAGAAATTAAGCCGGGATTCAGCTGCACAGAGGATGACATATCTGATTTTTCATTGGCCTTGCCGCGATACAAAAGGCCCAGGAAAATAATATTTGATGATATCCCAAGAAATCCAACAGGCAAAATCGAAAAACCCCGGCTGCGTGAAAAGTATAGCGGGCTAAATATTGTTGAAGCCCAAACCGAAAGCTGATAGGCGGAAATCGGTGGGTTATGGGGTATGTCCGAGAATAGGGGCGCAGGATATTGGCATATGGATCTGAATCGGAGAATGGGATAATGCCCGACCTGCGGAACAGTAATATTATGGAATTTAGCACAACTAATACATATTAAGGTATGGGAAATATTAAAAGTGTATAAAATTTATGCAAAATTCCGGATGCGATATAGATTTAATGGATTTTTAGTGATAACATAGGTAGTGGCTCAAACAACCCTATATGTTTGAGCAGACCTATAAATATTGGGACCTGAGCGTTCCTGAACTATTCATTAAATCTATTTTATTTCTTTGTGCAAAGGAGTGTGAGTGTATGTTTACTTGTGATGTAAAGCGAATGGAAGACAAGATCAAGACATTCAGTACGTTTGGGGATACCGGACGGGGCGGTATAACCAGATATTCCTTATCACCCGAAGCTCTGCAGGCCAGGGCCGAGTTTAAAAAGAGAATGGAAGCCATCGGTGCCACTATAGAGGTTGATGATGTAGCAAATATGTATGCGACTATTCCGGGTACCGATCCCAACGCAAAAAGAATTGTAATGGGTTCTCACGTTGATTCAGTGAGAAATGGGGGCAACTACGACGGCATTTTAGGGGTAATGGGGGCTATGGAGGCTTTGGAAACGATTGTAGCCGAAAATATACCGCACAAACATCCCCTTACAGCAATGATATGGACCAATGAAGAGGGGTCCTTATATCCGCCGGCGATGATGGTCTCGGGTATTGTTTGCAATGATTATCTTCCAGCGGCCATTGCGAAGAATTTCAAGTACGAAAATATGATGGCTTCTAAGAGCGTCCTTGACCCTGCCAAGACATTTGGCGAAGCACTGGATGCATCAGGCTATAAAGGCGATAAGAAATACAGATTGAATCCGGAACAATACGAGGCTATGTTTGAACTTCATATTGAGCAGGGTCCGATATTGGAGGATGCAGGTAACGATGTGGGCGTCGTCGATTGCGTATTGGGCATGTTCAACTACAGGATAAGCTTCCATGGCCAGGCAGCCCACGCCGGCACATTCCCGATGCACAAAAGAAAAGATGCGCTGTTTGCAGCGGCCAGGGCTTTATGCTATCTGCATGAAGAAATAGACAAGCTTGGACGTCCGGAATTGGTTTACACAACAGGAGAAATCGTTTGTAAACCATGTGTTCATACAGTAATACCCGATTTCGTCGAATTCTCTTTGGACGTAAGGCACGAGGATCCCGAAGTCAGGGAAAAGGTACTTGAAATCGTAAAGAGCCTTGAGACCAGAGAATGGGCAGGATGCAAATGTGAAATCAGGGAAGCGTGGAAAAGAGATACCGTTTATTGGGACGAGGAGCTTGTGGGATTTGTCGAAGAGGCGGCAAAGGATGCAGGGGTAAAGTACCAGCACATCAACTCCGGCGCCGGCCACGATGCGCAATTTGCCAGCTACATGATACCGACAACAATGATTTTTGTCGTATCCAAAGCGGGGCTTTCCCATTGTGAGCTTGAGTATTCCACTCCTGAACAATGTACAGCCGGGGCTACTGTTCTGCTCAATGCCGTCTTGAAGCTGGACGCTAAATAAGATTGCGGTTGGATTTAATCTGAGTGCAAAATAAGGTTGATATTGAATTGAAGCCGAATGCAAAATGAGATTGATATTGAATTGAAGCCAGGGTGAAATAAGGTTGATATTGAATTGAAGCCGGATGCCAAATAAGATTGCCAAAGTATTCGATTCAGAAAACAGATATAAAGGCAGAATGAGTTTGAGCTTATTGGAGAAATGCCATTTTGTGGCTGTTCAACAATATCAAAACATAACAAGGGCTAACAAGCTATATCAAAATAAGACAAATAATATCAAACAAACAATATCAAAACAGATTAAATGTAAAAAATGGTTGCTTCGGTTAAAAAAGCAACCATTTTTATTCCCTTGATACAATCGTTCCCGTTCATATCCAATTTTAATGATTTCCGCAATCTAAACTTAACGGTCCGCATATCAATCGCTGATTATTAATTTGAGATCTGCTATCATCTTGTCTATAGCATTGCGATAGTTTTCCAGGGTTGCAGCCCAATTAACAAGGCACTCTCGCCCTTCATCAGTTATATGGTATATTTTTTTCGCGGGACCTGAACTTTCTAAAGCCCACTCAAAGCGTATCATCCCTCGTTCCTCAAGTCTGCCGAGGGTTCTGTAAACACCTGTGTTATCTGCTTTCTCCCCTTGAAACAGTGCCTTGCTTTCTAATTCCTGAATTATTGAATAGCCGTGCAAGCTTTGATTAGCCAGCAGCATAAGGATATTAGGCTGGAGCAATTTGTCTAAATTGTAGCCTTTGCAGGAACATTTATCATCAGCACCTATCAGTTTCTTGATCTTACCAGACATTATCCATCACCTC
>CAYYHH010000206.1:0-4142 GCA_964471645.1 uncultured Oscillospiraceae bacterium | reverse complement strand
AAGATATAATGTATTTATACGATAGTGTATTTGTATTCGGAAGTGCGAGGGATAAAATGTCGATACTTAAAACGGAAAACCTATGCAAAAGCTATCAAATGGGAGAAGTTGAGGTAAGGGCGCTTACAGATGCTACTCTATCCATACAAAAAGGCGAATTTGTCGTAATCCTGGGTCCAAGCGGCTCAGGCAAAAGCACATTGTTAAATATCATAGGAGGGATGGATTCTCCAACCTCCGGAAAAGTCTTCTTTGGAGAGGACGATATTACCGGGTTTGACGAGAAAAGATTGACAGAGTTTCGCAGACATCGTGTAGGCTTTATCTTCCAATATTATAATGTTATGGCAAGCCTGACGGCTGCGGAGAATATTGAATTGGCCATGGAAATAGTTGAAAACCCGCTTCCGATCGATGAAGTTATCAGGGCGGTTGGGCTGGAGGACAGAAAAAACCACTTTCCCTCCCAACTGAGCGGCGGCGAGCAACAAAGAGTTTCCATAGCAAGAGCTGTTGCAAAAAATCCGGAACTGTTACTTTGCGATGAGCCTACCGGCGCGTTGGATTATAGCACTGGTATAGCCATCATGGGTTTGCTCGGCGGACTTAATCGCGATATGGGTAAAACACTCGTAGTCGTCACCCACAACTCAGACATTGCCCTGATGGCAGATCGGGTCATAAAAATGAGAAGCGGCCGGATCATTGAAAACGTTATTAATGCAAATCCGGTAAAAGCAGAGGAGATCAAGTGGTAATGACTAAGATGGATCTCATGCTGTTTCGCATGATCAAAAATTCTAAAAGTCAATTCATGGCCGTACTGATCATCATCGTGGCAGGTATTTGCATTTATACATCCATGGGCATGGTTTCGGATAATTTATTTCATACCGTGAACAGCTATTATCAGGAGACACGTTTTCCGCACCTTTTCGTTCAGGTACTGGGAGCGCCTGTTGGGGAAACGGATTGTTTAATGCAAATTGACGGTGTCAATGAGGTGACGGGAAGCTTGGTTATGGACGTACCTGTGCTGTCGGACAAAAGCGAAAGGCGTAAAACTCTTCGTCTGATCACTGTGGAAGAGGGCTCAGGCGACGCATTGAGTAAATCAACCTTGCTCGAAGGAAGACCCCTATCGGAAACAGGCAAGGAGGCCTGGATTATAGGTCAATATGCAAAAGCAAACGATATAGTGCCCGGGGATGAGATCAAAATCCAGGTTTCCGGCGTTGATCATACCCTGAAAGTTGTAGGAATTGTTGCTAATCCCGAATATATATACATGGTTGAAAACGTGCAATCTATCATGCCCGATGAAAGCAATTTTGGGGTATGTTACCTGAGCGAGGCTGCGGGTCGCATGATTATGGGGGACAGCCAAAACTACAATTATATTCGCATAGAATATGGGCCTGATGCCGATGAAGAGGCAATAATCCAAGCGGTGGAAGAAAGGCTGAAAGCCTATGGGCTGCAAAGCATCGTAGAAAGAGAAAATCAATTAAGCAATGCAGTGGTTTATGAAGAGCTGATAAACATTGGGCGAATGTCCGATTATCTGCCGGTACTCTTTCTGCTGACAGCAGGTTTTATTCTCATAATGATATTATCCCGAATTGTGAAAAATGACAGATTAAAGATCGGCGTGCTTAAGGCAGTGGGTTATAACAATATACAAATCCTGCTTCATTATATGAAATATGCAATATTGGTGGGGCTGATCGGCGGATTTATAGGTGCTGCCATAGGGATGGCCTTGGCTAATGCTATGACCGAGCTTTTTTTAGAGTATTTTCACTTGCCCATGTTGAAATTTCAATTCGACATAACTTATCTTTTTTCGGCTATGCTGCTAACTGCCGCATTTTGCACTATATCGGGATTGTTAGGGGCAAGAGGTGTGCTGAGGATAACTCCTGCGGACGCAATGCAGGAGGAACCTCCCAAAAGCGGCAAGCGCATTTTACTCGAAGGCATTACACCCTTATGGAAAAGATTGTCCTTCAGCCGAAAGCTTATTATGAAGAACATTTTCAGGAATAAAAAGCGTACGGTATTTGTCGTTTCCGGAGTTGCAATAACCTTTGCAATGATGTTGTTTGCGACCACTATGCCTGCTGTAGTAGATCAGATGATGAACCAGCATTTTTCAGAGTTTCAGAAGATGGATTACGATATCGGTTTTCATAAACCGGTAGATCAAAAGGCTGTCAGAGATATTGAGCATATCGTAGACGTAGATTATGCCGAAGGGAAAATTGATTTTCCATTTGAATTATCAAGGGGAAACAGAAAGCAGTCCGTAAACATCATCGGACTTAAGGGAGATACACGTTTCTATGAGTTTACCGACCTGAATGGCGGGCCTGTATCGATTCAACCGGGTGGGATTTTGCTTTCGGAAAATTTAGCCGGGGTATTAAAAGCAGGCAAGGGAGATTCAATTCAAGTTAAAAGCTATATTACGGATAGAAGTGCGTTGTCGATCCCGGTATCGGGGATTATCAAGCAGACTCTGGGTATGAATGCCTATATGGAAATCGACGAGATGCGGGATGTCCTACTGGAAAAAGGTTTGATAACCGGTGTTCTCGTAAATTCCCATGACAGGGCTATTTCCGATAAACTGCTTAAGGCGACCAATATTGCAACGATAATGTCCGCCAGGGACATGCGGGCCATATATGAAGATTATATGAATATGATTTTTATGAGTATCAGCTTTATGTTGGTTTTTTCCGGCATCATCGGTTTTTGCGTTGTATACATAGCCACGATGGTGAGTATCAACGAAAGGGAGGGGGAATTTTCATCCCTTCGGGTGCTGGGATTTACGAAGGCGGAGATTTTCGGAATGATAAGAGGGGAGAACAACATTATAACGGCAGCAGGGATTTTGATAGGAATACCTGTTGGCAAGATGTTCTGTCAATACAGCGGTTTAGCTTTCAGCACTGATATCTACACGCTGGATATGGCGCCTACCCTGACTGAGGGGGTTTGGGCAGGTGTTTTTACTGTAGTATTCGTAGTGTTCGCGCAGTTGGCGACTTATCGTAAAATACGCAGATTAGATTTTCTGCAGGCCTTGAAGAACAGAGCAGGATAAAGCAGTATGCTCAATTCCAAAAGCCCAATGACCAATGCTCAATGCTCAATGCTTAGTGCTTAGTGACGGCGTGAAGCATCAGGCATCAGGCATGGCCGGAAAGGATGGTTTCTCCATGAAAAAAAGAAGAAAGAAAAAATGGATTATTGCTGTGGTTGTGATTGTTGCACTGGCAGGCGCATACGCCGTAACGGTTTTTTCGGGGGGAGTGGAGGCGGATGTTGTAACCGCGGAAAAAGGGTTGGTCCGCAAGCTGATTAAGGAAACCGGCACAGTGGAATCCGACAACTCAATCATTATCTCGTCAGCTTTTTCGGGGGAAATCAAAGGCCTGGTCGGGTCGACAGGGGATTTGGTCAATTCGGGAGAGTTGCTTTTAACCGGCGACAAGGGAGTGGCGCAATTAGATCTGAAAAGCTTGAGAGCGCAGCTTTCCGGGCTGGAAATTTCCTATTCAAGGGCAAAGGAGACAGCCGGCAGAAATAAAACTCTTTATGAGCAGGGGGCATTGAGCAGGGAGGAATACGATACTGCTTTGGCTGCGGAAAAGGAATTGGAGGCCCAAGTTTCTTCACTGAGGTATTCTATCGAAAGCTATGCGAAGGCTTCCGGCAGCTCCGGTGTAACATCACCTATCAACGGTACCATAACCGAAGTTTTCGTTAAGGAGGGGGAGTACGTTACAGTGGGGGCTCCTCTCTTTGAAATAGCTGATTTGGATAAGCTGTATATAAAGGCCAACTTAATTTCCGAAGATGCCGACATGGTTGAAGTCGGGGATGAGGTTCTGATTTATGAAGAAAAAGGCGGCGGTCTCCCTGCCGTCGGCAGCCGCGTCCGCCGCATCCACCTTAAGGCCAAAGAAGAAGTCTCCGGGCTGGGCATAATACAAAAAAGAGTGGCTGTTGAAATTGAAATGAGCCCCGGGATTTTCCCCAGGCTTGGGGGCGATGTGGATTTGGCAATTATTGTTGCTGAAAAGGAAGCCGGATTGCAGGTTCCGTTGGGATCAGTATTCCAAATGGAC
>CAYYHH010000205.1:0-4144 GCA_964471645.1 uncultured Oscillospiraceae bacterium | reverse complement strand
GTGCCTAGTAACTAGCTTTCTAGAACGCCAAAAGCCGCCTTAGGGCGGCTTTCAGTAATGGGTCTATAGGATTTATATGGCAGTACCTCTTGAATTACAATTACTGTGATAACTGAAGTACGCTTTGTGGCTGTTGATTAGCCTGGGCAAGCATTGCCTGAGCGGCCTGTGAAAGGATGTTGTTCTTTGTGAATTCCATCATTTCTTTAGCCATGTCAACGTCTCTGATTCTGGATTCAGAAGCAGTTAAGTTCTCTGAAGTTGTTCCCAGGTTGTTGATGGTGTGCTCTAGCCTGTTTTGAACAGCACCAAGTTTTGCTCTTTCGGAAGACACGATGGAAATTGCGCTGTCAATAGTGGTAATAGCGGCATCCGCAGTCTCTTGTGTTGTCAAATCCAAGGAATTGATTCCAAGAGTTTCTGCCCCCATATTATTAACGGACAACACCATGTTTTGACCGGCATTGGCACCAATATGAAGAGTCAGTGAATTGTTAGCATCAATAGTGAATTCCGCTTGATTGTTCGCAGCGGTGGAATGCATTACATCTCCGTTAACCTTAATCTCAAGTCCGGCATAGTTTCCGCTGACGACCTTTACCGTATTGCCGCCGGAAACCATCTGATCGGAGTTTATGCCGTTTATGGTAAGTGATGCATCGCTTCCGAGTTTGTCCGCGGACACGGGATCTGTACCCAGCACATTTGCCCCGGCTGCTACTTTTAATGATGCAGAACTACCGGTGGCCTTAGTGGTCAAGGCAAGTGAGGTATCTGATCCCCCCACGGTAATACCTAATTCCTCTGCGGCAGATTCAAGAGCTGCCCTTAAATTAGCTGCATTTGTTGCGGCGGTGGTAGATCCTTCAAAGTTAATAGTCGTTCCGTTAATTGTTACGCTTTGTGCTCCTGCTGTACCCGCTCCTACTGTGAGTGTGGTCGTTGCCCCCGTGGCCGCTGTTCCCGCAGTAATGGATACGTCCCCGGTTTGCGTATCTCCGGTTCCTCCTATAATGGTCATCCAGTCTACGTTGGCACCGCCTACTGTTTCTGATGTCATGGTGGTCTTTAACCCCGCTGAGCCGTCGAGCAGTTTCTTGGTGTTGAATTCGGTGTCCTTGGCAATTCTGTCGATTTCTTTGGTCAGTTCATTGATTTCCTTCTGAATTTCTGCCCGGTCGGCTGTGGTGTTTGTATCATTGGCAGCCTGTACGGACAATTCCTTCATCCTTTGAAGGATGCTGTGGGTTTCGTTCAGCGCACCTTCTGCCGTCTGGATCAGGGAGATGCCGTCGTTGGCATTTCTGCTTGCTGTATCGAGGCCTCTGATCTGGCTTCTCATCTTTTCTGAGATGGCCAGCCCTGCTGCGTCGTCGCCTGCTCTGTTGATCCTGAGACCTGATGATAATTTTTCCAATGATTTAGATGTGCTGCTTGTGTTTGATGTGAGCTGTCTGTAGGTATTGAGAGCAGCTATATTGTGATTAATTCTCATTTTTGTTCCTCCTTGAACATAGTCTGGCTTTCAGGCGGAGATCCTTCTCGCCTTCCTTGAATGGCTTCCTTTCGTACGCAAAGGGAACCGGCGGACTAAAGCGTTTCCGGTGCGCTTTATTTATATATCGGTTAAACCGGCATATACTTTAGATGTTTCTGGTAAGTTTAATAGATTTTAACAAGCCGGCGATATCGGCGTAATTTTTGGTTTTGTTGCCTGCGGCCTCCTTGTTGGCCTCAATAATTTCCAACAGCTCTTCCCGAACTATTTTCACAGAGGGAGGAGCATCGATGCCGATGGCAACCTTGTCGCTGCCTATTGAAAGCAGGGTAATTTTGATATTGTCTGACAATATGAGGGATTCCCCCGGTTTCCTGCTGATAACTAACATCAGATACCTCCTTTCCCACTGTGGGAAAAAGGCCGGTATCTCACCGGATAATCCCGGTTTTGCAGAATTACCTGTCTGCCCGTTTTAGTATCGGGATTGAGGACAACAGGGCTTTTGATGTTAAGGGACATCAGTTCGACGGAATCGGTTATATTGGCGATTACTAAGAATACCAGATCCTCCCGGCTTTTTGCTCCACAGGCAATCAAATCTTCTTTTGAAAGAAGGGGAGAATAGCCGGAATAAAAATCCTCGGGCTCAAATACCAAAAAGCAAGGGTCGATATTTTGTGCGGATTGCAGATAGAGGAAGGGTATTTCATCAAGGACCTGGTGAAAAAGAGCGAATCGGGTATCTCCCTCAAAGCCGAAAATCCCTTCGGGAAAATCGTATAACCCGCTTTCGTCAACGGTAACCAAACCGAAATCTTTCGTATTGATTTCCGTATTAATTTCCATATTAACTTTCATATTGGCCTCTGCATTGATTTTCATATTGATCTCCATGAAATTTCACCTCAATCCGGTGGGTTTGTATCGTCATCCGCATCGTAGTCGGGATCGGCGCTTCTTGGAATATAAATCGGGCCGCCCACGTATTTGATTATCACCTCCGGCTTTTCCAGTATTTCAATTTTGAAATCCGGGAGGTTGATTGCATCGCCGTTGCTTCGATGGGATTCAATGATCCGGCTGATCATATTTTGCATGTCCCTGCTGAACCGATAAAAAGAAAACTCATTTGACTCGCCGGAAACGTCTATGTTAAGCTGCAAACCGTCGCCCTCGGCCTTTTGTGCCGAAGCTGTATATGTGAGATTGTGAATGCCGCCGGCATAGCCTTGAACGAAGAAGTCTTCTTTGTTCAAAGAGGCGGTAATCTTCCCTTCGCCTTCTTCGACGGACTTTGATGCCGGGGCTGTATCTCCGTATCCCGGTATAAAGGGTTTACCCACGTATTTGACTGATATAGGTACTGTTTCAATGGAAATAAGCTGCTGCATCGTTTCTCACCTCCTCAGTGAAACTTATTAACCTGCTTATTACCTCGCTTTACTTAGGACATGTAGTCGAATATGGTAGGCTGCATTAACTCTGCCCCCATTCGCAGGGCCGCGGTGTATGCAAATTTTTGAGCCTCAAATTGAATGATTGCGGCAGCGGGATCTATGCCTTCTACATTGACCTGCTTTTCGTCCAGATTAAATATTTTATCCTCGATTCTCTCCGACATGAATTCCAGATAGGATGTCTTTGCACCTATTTCCGTAATGCTGCCTCCGATGTTGGCAGAAACATTTTTAAGGTGTCCGAACAATGAATCAGCCCTGTTATGGTTGTAATCATCAGATTCAAATTCGGCAGCCAACGCGCCCAGTAAATCATAAAGATTGCCGGATATTTCTTCGCCGCCAACGGTGACAGTTCCTCGACCTACTATATTGATACCGGGGATAGTATAACTGAAAACCGTGCTGTCATCGACCTTGCCGGTCAGGACATCTATTTTTACGTTAAGCCCGATATCCAAAGCCATGGAATCCTTCTCCAACTTTTTGAACAAAACTTCGTTGGCTACAGAGGTGTCCCCGGGAAGGGGCACATCAAGCGGAAAACCATTGTACTGAAGCTTACCGTCCACCAATTCGAAAGGTCTGGCAGAGGTATTGGTTCCGCCGAAATAATAGCTGTCGGAAGACACCGAATTCAGTGTCTGAAAAAGCTGCTCTTGAATATTGCGGAGTTCCGTTGCGTATATTGTTCTGTCTGCTTCGCTGTGGGTATCGTTCAACGCCAGGCCGACTTTCTCGAAAGCCGTGCGCATCAATTCCTCCATATGGGTGAGGGCGGATTCCGCATCGGTCAGTGTTGACTTGGCATGGGCTAAGTTTTCTTTATAACCTTCGGATCTGATCAAATCCTTGCGGATCTGGAAAGCCTTAATTGCTGCTGACGTGTTTTCCGAGGATCTGGAAAATTTTCTGCCTGATTCCACCTGAGTTCGCGCCTTGTTCAGCTCAGCGGTCAAATTGTTGAGGGACCTGATGTATTGAGTTGTGATCATCCTGTTGGTTATTCTCAAGGCCATACTCCTCCTTTCGATCAGCGGCCTGCAACACCCATTTTGTTGATAATAGCGTCTACCGCTTCATCTAAGACGGTAAAGTAGCGCATGGCGGCGTTGTAGGACTTTTGAAATGCCATAAGGTTAATGCCTTCTTCGTTCAGGGATACGCCGGAGATGGATTCCCTGGC
>CAYYHH010000204.1:0-4164 GCA_964471645.1 uncultured Oscillospiraceae bacterium | reverse complement strand
CTTTTCGCCCACCTCATTTAATCTTGACATAAAGCCACTTTTTCAATTATAATATATGTTGTGTAAATATATCAATATCTAAATGTGATTGTACAAAATATAAATAAACGAAGAAGGAGGTGTTTTGCCATAGAAGAAATTTTTACCAAGATATTTTTTATTAGAATCATTATCACAATTGTAGCCCTTGCCTTCGGGTTTTTAATTGGATATATATTCAGAAAATCGGTGGGGGAAAGAGCTATCGGCAGTGCCGAACAGAAAGCGAAAAACCTGATTTTAGACGCAGAGAATAAATCAGAGACCATAAAAAAAGAAATTACTATAGAGGCTAAAGAAGAAGCTCATAGAATCCGCAGTGATATTGAACGTGAAGTGAGAGAAAGAAGAGCCGAGATTTCAAAATCTGAAAAGCGGCTTATTCAAAAAGAAGAGGCTATTGACAGGAAGACCGATAATCTAGAAAAAAGAGAAGACGGACTAGTTAAAAAGGAGCAAAAGCTTCAAGAGAAAGCTAAAGAGCTCGATGGATTTATTGCAAAACAGATAGAAGAACTGGAAAGAATATCGGGGCATACGGTTGAAGAGGCTAAGCAATTATTACTTTCGATCGTAGAAAAGGAAATTCGTTATGAAGCGTCCTTGATGATAAAGGACATTGAGCTGAAAGCTAAAGAGGAGGCCGACAAAAAAGCCAAGGAAATCATAACAGGAGCTATTCAAAGATGTGCGGCTGACCATGTGGCCGAAAGTACGGTTTCTGTCGTTACTTTGCCCAATGATGATATGAAGGGGCGGATAATCGGCAGAGAAGGAAGAAATATCAGGGCCATCGAGACCCTTACCGGCGTGGATTTGATCATTGATGACACTCCGGAGGCCGTCATCCTTTCGGGTTTTGACCCGGTAAGAAGGGAAATTGCCCGGATCGCATTAGAAAAGCTCATAGTTGACGGGCGCATCCATCCCGCCAGAATCGAAGAAATGGTGGAAAAGGCAGAAAAGGAAGTCAACAACACGATTAAGGAGGAAGGTGAGCAGGCCACTTTCGAGGTAGGAATACACAACCTTCACCCTGAGTTGGTTAAGTTATTGGGAAGGCTCAAGTACAGAACGAGCTATGGCCAAAATGTTTTAAAGCACTCAATAGAGGTGGCTCATCTCGCCGGACTTATGGCAGGCGAATTGGGTATGGATGTGAAGTTGGCCAAACGTGCGGGTTTGCTTCACGATATAGGCAAGGCACTGGATCATGAGATGGAAGGCACTCATGTAGACATCGGCATAGATGTTTTGAGGAAATACAAAGAATCTGAAGCGGTTATCAACGGCATGGCGGCACACCACGGGGACTACGAGGCTAAGAGCTTCGAAGCTGTACTGATAACTGCAGCGGATGCATTATCGGCCGCCAGGCCCGGGGCAAGGAGAGAGACGCTGGAGTCTTACATAAAAAGACTGCAGACGTTGGAGGAAATTGCCAACACCACCCCAGGGGTTGAAAAATCCTTTGCTATACAAGCCGGACGTGAGATTAGAATCCTGGCAAAGCCGGATGAGATGAACGATGAAGAAATAGTATTCCTCGCTCGTGAGATCAGCAAGAAGATAGAGAGTGAACTGGAATATCCCGGTCAGATCAAGGTCAATGTGATCAGGGAAACAAGGGCGATCGAATACGCAAAATAGGTATTGATATACACAATAAACGGTGGGCGGCTCGCGGAGCCGCCCGTTTTTTTACAATCGGTGTTAATACCGAGAGGATTATGCCCTGACCCTAAGATAAGGAGAAATTCATGAAATTTGATACAGTGATTTTTGATTTAGACGGTACAATTCTATACACCCTGGAGGATTTGAGCGACAGCCTGAACACCGTGCTTCACAGGGAAGGCTATCCTTTGCGAACGATGGAAGAGGTCAGAGAATTCATCGGAGAAGGATACAGAAGATTGCTTGAAAGGGCTCTCCCCAGTGGAACCGAAGAGGTTGAAATAGATCGTTGTACAGAGCTGTGGCGCAAAGAATACTTCAATAATATTGCCAATAAAACCAGGCCATACGATGGGATAATACAGCTTTTCAAGGACTTAAAAGATAGGGGGCTACGAATCGGAGTGGTATCCAACAAAATGGACGAGGCAACGAAAGAAGCCTGTGACTTCTACTTTAATGGATATGTTGATGTGGCAATCGGTGACAATCCACACGGGAAAAGGAAACCGGCGCCGGATAATATTGTGGAAGCAATCAGACAATTGGGTACTGAGATACATAAATCGATTTTTGTAGGCGATTCCAATGTAGATGTGCAGACAGCCCGGAACGCCGGTATTAAATTTATCGGTGTCAGCTGGGGTTACCGTTCCAGAGAAGTCTTGATTCAAGAGGGAGCAGATTTAATAATAGACCGGCCAAAAGAGCTTCTGAAACTGTTGGCGCAATAGATGCATTAGATACGATAGATGCATACAAACATACAGCAGATACAATAGGTGCATACGTAGAAACATACAATTGATACAATAGAAAACGAATCAAACACATATTTCGGGCGGTATCTTCCAATAATAACTAAGCGGGAAGTGCTAATTACTTGTTTAACCCCCGGATGCAACATCCAAAAAGCCCTCGGTGCAGCACTGCTGCACCTGCGTTTTTTGAACGTTACCCCGGTAAAGTTTATATCCTGCTTAATTAGTACAGTTATTTACAAGATTACATCGGTAATAATCTCAGAATTGTTTAACCATGATAAGGAAGGTGCAGCCCATATGAACAATGAAAAGAAGAGTTTCAGTGAAAACAGTAAAAATGAACAGTTAGAAATGTTTAGGAGCAGGGATAACCAGGACAAAGCGATGACCACGGATCAGGGGCTCAGAATCTCTGAAGATGAGTTTAGTTTAAAAGCAGGAGAGCGCGGACCCACCTTGATGGAGGATTTTCACTTCAGAGAGAAAGTTACTCACTTTGATCACGAACGGATACCTGAGCGTGTTGTTCACGCCAGGGGGGCCGGAGCCCACGGTGTATTTCAGGTTTATGAATCTATGAGACCCTATACAAAGGCCAAATTTTTACAGGACCCCAATGTGAAAACTCCGGTCTTTGTTCGTTTTTCAACCGTCATCGGATTCCGGGGTTCGAAGGATACAGCCAGAGACGTTCGCGGCTTCGCAACGAAGTTCTATACGGAGGAAGGTAACTATGACCTGGTAGGCAATAATATGGCGGTATTTTTTATGCAGGACGCCATTAAGTTTCCGGATTTTATACATGCCAACAAACCGGAGCCCAATAACGAGATCCCTCAGGCGACGGCCTCCCATGACACATTTTGGGATTGGGTCACACAAAATCAGGAATCAGCTCACATGGTCATGTGGGCAATGAGCGATCGGGCCCTCCCGAGAAGCTTTAGGATGATGGAAGGTTTTGGTGTAAACACCTTCCGATTCGTAAATGAAGAAGGCAAGGCGCATTTTGTAAAATTTCATTGGAAACCGTTATTGGGTGTACACTCTCTTGTGGTTGACGAAGCGGAGAAAATAGGAGGAAAAGATCCGGATTTTAACCGTCGGGATTTGTGGGATAATATTGATATGGGCAACTATCCTGAGTTTGAGCTGGGGGTGCAACTCCTTGAGGAGAAGGATGAATTTGCATTCGATTTTGATATCCTGGATCCCACAAAGCTCTGGCCGGAAGAAGACATACCCGCTCGCATCATTGGGAAGATGACATTAAATCGCAACGTGGACAATTTCTTTGCAGAGACGGAGCAAGTGGCTTTTCACCCGGGTAATTTGGTGCCGGGGATCGACTTCTCAAACGATCCTCTTTTGCAAGGGCGCCTGTTCTCGTACCTTGATACCCAGCTGATTCGACTTGGCGGGCCCAACTTTCATGAAATTCCCATCAACCGGCCGGTTTGTCCATCCCACAATAATCAGCGTGATGGCTATGGACGCCAGACCATCAATGTTGGGCAGGTCACTTATCATCGGAATGCCCTGGCAAATAATTCACCTTATCCGGTCAGCGAGCAGGAGGGGGGCTACGTACACTATCAGGAAAAAGTGGAAGGGCACAAGATTCGTGCCCGAAGCGATAGCTTTAAGGACCACTTCTCCCAAGCCACTCTGTTTTGGAACAGCA
>CAYYHH010000203.1:3950-4174 GCA_964471645.1 uncultured Oscillospiraceae bacterium | reverse complement strand
CTTTTTCATCTCATATAGAAGAGTTATGAGGATTCTTGCTCCGGATGCGCCGATCGGGTGGCCTATAGCAATCGCACCGCCGTTGACGTTTAGCTTATCTGCGTCAAATCCAAGATCTCTGCCCACTGCCACTGACTGTGCCGCAAAAGCCTCGTTCGCTTCTACCAGATCCATATCGGCAACTTCAAGTCCGGCTTTTTCCAGTGCTTTCTGAGAGGAAGGCA
>CAYYHH010000203.1:0-3929 GCA_964471645.1 uncultured Oscillospiraceae bacterium | reverse complement strand
CCATAATGGTCGGATCCACGCCTGCGGATGCATAGGATTTGATGGTTCCAATCGGTTTGATCCCCAGTTCATCAGCTTTTTCCTTGGACATTACTATCAGTGCCGCGCCGCCGTCGTTGATCCCGGAGGAGTTAGCCGCTGTTACAATTCCGTCCTTTTTGAATGCGGGTCTCAGTTTGGAAAGACCTTCAACCGTACAACCGAATCTTGGAAACTCATCTGTATCAAAAACGATCGGATCACCTTTTCTTTGAGGAATAACTACAGGTACAATTTCGTCCTTAAACCTTCCTGAATTTATTGCAGCTTCGGCTTTCTGCTGTGATTTTGCGGCAAATTCGTCCAGTTCTTCCCTGGTAATTCCCCATTGCTCTACGATATTTTCGGCGGTAATACCCATGTGGTACTTGTTGAAAATGTCGGTCAGACCGTCGTGTACCATCATATCCACCAATTTAACATCTCCCATTCTGGCTCCCCATCTGACGTCGGGGGCAAAATAGGAGGTTGCGCTCATGTTTTCGCATCCCCCGGCAACGATTATATCTGCATCCCCTGCCTTGATGATTTGCGCAGCAAGCGAAACGGTACGAAGACCTGATCCGCAGACCTTGTTCAAGGTCATTGACGGAACTTCGATAGGAATTCCCGCAGCTATAGAAACCTGTCTGGCCACGTTCTGGCCAAGCCCGCCCTGAAGCACCGTACCGAGTATAACCTCATCCACCATTTCCGGTGTAATGCCTGCTCTTTTAATAGCCTCTTTGACCGCGATTGTTCCCAGCTCAACAGCGGAGACATTCTTCAAAGCCCCACCGAAGCTACCGACCGGGGTTCTGGCCGCACCGACAATAACAACTTCCCTCATTTGCTTTCCCTCCTAAACAAACAGTAAATTAATTGGTTTATTTATCACGTAAATACAACTACGTTTTTTATCTACCAAAATATCTTATCACTTTGGCAATAACATTTCAAGGGAAAACTAAACGTCATTCGGTATGGGCCCCCTTCAAAATCGCCCAAATCCATTATAAATGCCAATATCAGCCGCTATTCTACCGGCTATAACGGCGATACTAATCCGAAAGATTCAAATGAAAACAGCGATATACTTTTCTATAAATCTGGTCGGCCTATAGGACAGCTTTGCTTCTCTCAAACCCGGCAAATCCATATCCTCTTCCCTGTTTATATATTTCACGTGCTGGGGCAAGTGCTTACAAAATTCGTTGTTAATTGCCTGATAGGATCCGCGATACTCAATATTAGCCTTTTCCACATGGACAGTCACAGTCCTTTTGCCCAAGGCTCCCCCGATGCTCAGGGCCTGTATTTTGTCATCAATTATAATCGCTCCCGACAGGTACCCTACAGAGTCCAGGTTGTGAAGTACATCTTTCATAGCCGTTTCCTCCATCAAGAGGAGATTCATCTCATACTCGGATATCTGCTTCCTGCGATTGAATTGTTTTATAAATTCCATAGCCTCTTCAACCATTGAATTATCTAACGGAATATATTTGTATTCAAAATGTCTTTTAAAGAAATTTAAATGGTTTCTTTTTGAGTGATAGGGTCTGCCTATCAGCCTGATCAAGTCCTTTTTCAGATATAAGTAGTCATAGTTGGGCCTGTCTTCATAAAACCTTAATTCCCCCGGAAAAGACTCGCTGATAATCTCTGTCATGTGTCCGGGAAGAAGACGAATGCTGAATTTTTGTCCTTTTCCCTCAAAGATTTGCTTCGCTTCCAAAATCGTTTTGCGAAGTTCCCCTTGATCATAAGTGCCTGTTTTAGTCAAAGGAGGAAATAAAAAAGCTTCCTGCTTATCTAACTCCAGATGGCTGATTCCGGCTATACAGAGGTAATCCCCTATGATTTCCCAGCTAAAGCGATTTATATCCCGCCACATAAAAAGCGATGTAAAAGAAAGCCCGGATGCGTCGTATTCAAAGCTGTTGAGATATTCATCAAAAACAGCCTTACTCTCAATTGATATTTGATTTTCAAACATATACATAAATGAATTCCCTGTTGCCTTACTTTACTAAATTTGAAATATCCTTGAATCCTTCTTCCCTCGCACCTTTTAAAAGTTCGAACAGCGTTGATTCGTAAGTAGTTTCCACCGCCCCCGCATTTATCATTCTCTGCTGAGCATTTGCCATGTCGCCGATGCTTCTGGAAGACACGCAATCATTTACCAGAAATACGGTATATCCGGCCTCGATCAACTCCAATGCTGTCTGTAAGACACAAACATGTGCTTCTATTCCGGCCAATATAACAGTTTTTCTGCCTGAGGCCGAAAGCTTCTCTTTAAAAACGGGCTCACCCATGGCGCTGAACGATGTCTTCTCAATCGGCTCGTATACGCCCAATGCATCGTCTATGCCCGCTATTGTCGGTCCCAGTCCCTTTGTATACTGCTGAGTCACAAGCACAGGTACGCCTAATATTTTGCAACCCTTTACCAGCTTGATTGTGGACATTTCCAACGTTTCGTTATCTTCCATTGCCGGCATCAGCCTTTCCTGAAAGTCTATAAGCACCAGAATTGCCTCACTTTTATTTAGTTTTTGCGGTTTCATTTACTATTCCCCCCTACTGATCAATTATTACAATATTCTTATCCTGCGCAACGGGTCACCGCACTATGCGTTTCGGTTAAAACCCCCAGGATTCCACCATCTTTACGAGCTTATAATTTGTCAGATCATAGTGCAAAGGCGTTATGGACGCATATCCGTCCTGAACCGCTATCACATCTATATCATCCGGAAGTCCTGAATACACGACAGGTTCACCTGCATAAAGGTATGAAGTGCTTCCGTCATCAGTATTTTGAATCACAAAATCTTCATCATATTCCCTTGCGCCAAGTCTTGTTACCCGAACACCTTTGACCTTCGACGTCTCCGCGTGCGGCAGGTTGATGTTCAGAACTGTCCCGGAATCTAGTTTCCCGTCGGCTGTTTTAAGCGCCTTAATCGCCAATTGGCAGCTTGCCTCAAAGTATTTGGGATAGTGGGCATTGACAGACACCGCAAAAGAAGGAATACCGTTTATTACGCCTTCGATTGCGCCGGACACAGTACCGGAATACAAGGTGTCCGTACCTAAATTCGATCCGTGATTAATGCCTGAAAACACATAATCCATGGCAAGGCCCTTGTCCTTTAATATCCGCAGGCCCAGCTTGACACAATCTGCCGGGGTCCCGGATATGCTCCAGGCAGCCGTCGCACCGGCCATTGAAAATTCTTTTACCTCAATAGGGGCAGTAACGGTGATACCGTGACCGCAGGCGCTTCTTTGACTGTCGGGTGCAAATACAAACACCTCCGCAACAGAAGCCAGGGCCTCCGTCAATCGTCCTATTCCTTCGGCACCGATCCCGTCATCGTTAGTTATTAATATCTTCATAGCCACCTCCATATATCGATGTATTATACCACCGCATTTAATTTCTTAAAACTATTATTGGCATCGGGGCGAAAAAAGATGGATTTTTTGAAAACTTTTCAGGCCGGGAAAATTATTGACGGCAGCAGCAGTAAAAAAATGTTGAAGTCATTGACAACGGTCATAGAAAGTGGTGGAATTAACTTGCTTTCAATTTTCTAAGCAGGAGGTAACTATGATTTACGCAACGATAGAGTATGATGGCGGGCAAAGATTATGCTGCATTGACGGTGTTGGCAGCAGGGTTTTCCTGCTTGAAGATTTTCTCAATAAGGAATGCGGGATGAATGACGCTCCAAGCACAATGATACGATTTATTCAGAACTATCAACAGGAATGGACGGACAAGGTAGCTATGTTTTTCGGACAAAGCCCGGAAAGTGCAATTCCTTTGGACGAAGTCAAACTATCGGCACCGATCCCGTCGCCGGCAAGAAACGTAATTTGCCTTGGCAAGAATT
>CAYYHH010000202.1:1133-4188 GCA_964471645.1 uncultured Oscillospiraceae bacterium | reverse complement strand
GAATATTGGAAATAGGAACACAGTATGAGATTGATATAGTGGATGTGGGCAGTGACGGTCAGGGGATTGGTCGAATTGACGGAATGGCCGTATTTGTTCCGGAAGCAATAACCGGCGATCGAATACTGACTGAGATCGCACTGATAAAGAAAAGCTTTGCAGTAGGCAAGCTTATAAATATTATTATACCTTCGGCAGTTCGCACGGAACCGCGTTGCCCATATTTTGGCCGGTGCGGCGGTTGCGATTTGCAGCATATGACATATAAAGATCAGTTGACTTTGAAAAGAAAATGGATCGTAGATCGACTGACGCGAATCGGGGGTGTAGAGGACCCGAAAGTCCTGGATGTTATCGCCATGGACGATCCGTGGTTTTATAGAAACAAGGCACAATACTCTGTGGGGCGGATCGGAGGTAAAGAAAAAAAGCTGAAAGGATGCAAAATTGGATTTAAAAAAAGCATGAGCCATGAGATCATGGATATCGAATTATGCCTGATCCAAGCTCCTTTTATGGACAATGTCGTCCAAGCAGTCAGGGATTACGTCAGGGAGTCAAAGGTGCCTATTTATGATTCCGGGACGAAAACCGGTGTGCTGCGCAGTCTTATAATAAAAACTGCCTTTGGTACCGGGGAAGTAATGGTTGTGCTTGTGGCAACGGAACGACGGTTACCGGCTGTTGAGCTTTTGGTGGAAAAAATCCGATTAGCAGTGGATGCAATGAATGAAGCGTTATCAAATTCAGGCGAAGTCCATATTGATTACAGTTTCCAAAGCTTGATCCTGAATGTGAACAAGCAAAAGAATGGCCCGGTGATGGGCAGGGAGAACATCACATTAGCCGGGAGCCCTACAATTAAAGATAAATTGATGGGGATGGATTTCGAGATCTCTCCCTTGTCTTTCTATCAGGTCAACTCCGTTCAAACTGAAAAATTATATGAAAAAGTGATGAAATATGCCGCCTTGACCGGAGATGAAATCGTTTTAGATCTTTACTGCGGTGTGGGTACAATTGGGCTGTTGCTGGCACGGGAAGCCAAAAGAGTAATAGGAATCGAATCTGTAAAAGCTGCCGTAATAGATGCCAACAGGAATGCAACAATCAACGGAATAGTCAATGCGGAATATATAACGGGAAAGGCTGAAGAGGAACTGCCAAAATTGCTGGGCCAGGGGATCCGGGCTGACGTTGTCATCCTGGATCCGCCGCGGGCAGGCTGCGATAAAGAACTACTGGAGGCCGCGGCCATGTCCGGGGCGCAGCGAATCGTATACGTTTCCTGCGACCCGGCCACCCTGGCCCGTGATATCAAGACCCTCACGGAATGTGGCTACCGCTTCGTGGAAGCTCAGCCCGTGGATATGTTTCCGTGGACAAGGCACGTTGAGACGGTTGTATTGATGTCAAGGGTGAAAGAGTGAGTGTGTGGAAAAGCCTTATTTACTGGGCTTTGTGGCACTTTGTAAAGACATCTATTCTGTTTTTACAAGCCAAATTAGCTAGTGGAAACATATCTACTGGAAAATAGCGGATAGTTTAGAAGTCAGGATAGATGTCAATTTTTATAGACTATAGGATAGATGTCATAGTCGTAGGGTTGTGTGTTCAGGATAGACGTAGGCTATAGGATAGATGTCAGGGGAAATGGAGGATACATATGTCGTCAGAAAGTTGGCTGTGGCCAGAAGAATATAAAGATTTTTTGGTAATAGAAAACCAAGAACATACTGTCAATATTTCTTGGACGAAGAATCCATTTCAAGATTATATGAAATTATCAATTGATTTCTTTGATTGTGGATTTCATGTTGTTGAGAATGTCATTGAAAGTGGACATGATAACACTAAATCGGATATGTGGTTTATGCCGGGTGTATTTATGATAAGGCAAAGCATAGAACTAGGTTTAAAGGCATTGATTTGTCGTATATATAGCAAAAATTTAGATATTCAGACTGCATTCAAGACTTGTTGCCACAACTTAGCAAAATTGTATTCTGTATATACCGCATCAACTGAAAAACATCTCACACAGAGCGAAGAAAATTGGTTAACTAAGTATTTTGCGTCAATTGAGGTAGTTGATGAAAAATCGGATTTGTTCAGATTTCCATTTGAAGATGAATTTCTAAAACAATATCGTAATTTGTTTTTAGATGATGTTGATGTAGCAAATAATTTACTTCAAGCTTTTGCCTTAGTAAGAAAATGCTTAGAGTGTGGTCATTGTAAACCAGAAGATGAATTTGATAGCAATTTAAAACCCGATTTTTTAATATTAGCATCTCATGGAATAGGCAATTGTTATTTGTGGCAGCCTATATCAGATGATGGTTTCCATTCGAAAATTACTGGGTATTTATCTGTAGCTGATTTTATATTTAATCTAGACGAAATAAACTGTGAAAACAAAGTGTATCCATTAATGTTTTTATTAAGAAACGGTCTTGAATTATGTCTAAAACGCCTTTTTTACAGTCGAGTCGAAAATGGAGTTCCTTTACATATATTTCAGGCAAAGAAAAGAAGTCATTTAATCAAGAAAGAACTCTGGAAAAATGTAAGGCCAGTAATAGAATATTATGCGAATGAACAAGGAAATGATTTGGCGACAATTGATATTGTCGAAAGAGAATTATTTCAGATAAACGATACGGACAAGAATGGTGATATGTTTAGATATCAACATCATACAGCCTTGAATATCGATTAAACAATGTAAAAATAGATTTGAAATATGCCTTTGAATATATTCGTGGAATACTCAATTTTCTTAATGGATGTGACTCGATGTTGGATGTAATTGCTGAATATCAGAATGAAATAAAAGCTGAGTACGAATCAGAAACGAGAGCAGAATATGAAGCTGATATGAGGGCAAATATGGACTGGTATTAGTTTTGAATCATTATTCGTGAAAATTACAAGCACTGTTATAGAACAAGAAAAGAGGTGTAAAATATATGATTTCAGATGAATTAAAGAATATTGTTGACCAGCTCAACAAACAAGGGAAGATGTGTTTTCTTGATGGTGCATCAGAAGA
>CAYYHH010000202.1:0-1123 GCA_964471645.1 uncultured Oscillospiraceae bacterium | reverse complement strand
AAATTGCGCTGTTTGAAAAAGAAAGTAAAATAAAACTGCCATTGAAATTCAAAGAATGGTTACTCTTTACCGATGGTGGAGAATGTTTCTTACCTGCTGGCATTCAATTATATGGTGTAGCGCATAAACCACTAATCGATGTTAATTACGACGATAAGCCTGATGACAAGTATATAGTTATTGGTGCATTATCTTCTGGAGACCCTATTTTATGCGAAAAATCAGGAGAGCAAATTTCAATCTATAACCACGAAGCAGGGAAAATAGAGAGTGATGAAACTTATGCTGACTTCTATGCTTTTTTAAATGACCTCTATGAACTGCTAGGAATTGGAGGTTGATATTCTATGTCTAGAAGAACCTCTGAAGCTAATAAAGCAATTTCTACAGCTTGGACAAACGAGCAACAGTTAGTTCGTGAAGGAAAAGGAACAAGAGATTGGACTCCTGAACAACAACAGGATATTCTTGATAGAGGAAAAGTATATGACGATAATGGAAAAGCATTTGAAGGTCATCATATGAAAAGCGCAGAGAAGTTTCCTGAGTACCAAGGAAATTCACAAAACATCCAATTTATATCAAGGTCAGAACATTTTAATGCTCACAATGGAAATTTTCAAAATCCTACAAATGGGTTTTACAATTATCGAACAGGTGATACTTTAGAATTTAAAACAGATGTTGTCGTACCGTGTAATGTTATAGATTTAACTGAGTCGATAATTAAACCACAGATGGTGCACGAAGTTAAGAAGGAAGTAGTTAATGAACCTATAAAAGAAGCGCCAAAGATAAAGGTACAAAAAACAACGCAGGAAAAGACTGAAAATGCTCCTCCTTTGACACATAATAGCATTGCGCAAAAACAGAACTCAGGGTTAGGACAGAAATTTAAGAGTGTAGTAAAAAATATCTCGGAGTTCTCGGTTAAGCATCCAATTGCTGTAAAGGTGATTAAAGGCGTGGGAACATTCGTAACTTTAGTAGTAGCCTATGTTGTAACTGAATCTGTAACAAGGGACGGTTCGTCTAAATCTGATACTGAACAATCAGATGATTATCCAAAGAATGAAGATGTTACTTACGACTATAATGATAGTTATGAAGAATCATATGATCC
>CAYYHH010000201.1:0-4196 GCA_964471645.1 uncultured Oscillospiraceae bacterium | reverse complement strand
ATCAAGCCCATTTTGCCATATGGCACATGCTCATTTTAATCGTGCTGCGTGAACATTAACCGGGCTTCATGCATAAGCATGAAAGTTTAGAATCCTTAGAATCCTATTTTGATAATAGATTCAGATTATGATACAATTCAAGACCCTATTTTGATAAAAAACTCAAATTATGATATAATTTCCCCGAATTAATGCGATTTTTGCCGAAAGTAGTTAAGTGTGAGAACTATATCGTATTATGGGGGGTGAAGTGAAGGGGATGATCAGAGAAAACAACCATGCGGTAAAAATGACCGCATTAGCTGTTGCTTTGCTTTTATTCACCGGATTCCTTCGATTGGTTCACAGCGACGGCCCCCTGATTGATACCGTACGGGCCTTTCTCATCTTCACCATCTATATTGGTATGCTGGCCTCTTGGGGACTTTCCATCAGGCGGCGCATGATGCACAGCCATATCCGCAGCTATCTCCTTGGAATTTCCGGCTTAATGCTGTTTTGGGTTTTTGTGCGCACCCTGAAATGGTATGCATTTGGCTATATTGATGTTACAGAACGTTTTTTGTGGTACTGCTACTATATTCCCACGATTTTTATACCGTTGCTGAGTTTTTTCGCAGCGCTTTGCCTGGGAAAACCGGAAAGTTGGCGGCCCAGAAAGGGATATCATCTGCTGCTTATTCCCGCTGCTCTCCTGCTCCTTGGCATACTCACCAACGATATGCATCAGTTGGCCTTTGCTTTTATGCCGGACTTCGAGAACTGGAGCAGTGTTTATACGCACCGGATCCTGTATTTTCTAACCGCTTTTTGGATGGTCGGCTTCCTTGCTGCCACCGTCTTGCTGCTTTTTCAAAAAAGCCACATCCCACACACCAAAAAGCGGGTATGGCTTCCCCTGTTGGTGGTGATGACCGGTATCCTCTATGCCATTTTATATTCCATCGATCAGTCAAGCTATGGGGCAGGATTTATTGAGGCCACTGCCATGTACTGCGCATTGACGGCAGCAATATGGGAAAGCTGCATTCAAACCGGCCTGCTTCCGGTAAACACCCAATATGCCGCGTTTTTCGATGCCTCCCACATAGCGGCACAGATTACAGATGATCAAGGCAAGGTATATTACAGCTCCCGGTGGGCAAAGCCGGTACCATCCGAACTGTTTCAGCGGTTGAAGCAGGAGGGAAGCCTTCAGTCAGACGCCGACAATGTCCTTCATACCGCACCAATCCGAGGCGGCCACGTTGTTTGGCATGAGGATGTGTCCGGGCTTTCACGGCTCATTGATGAACTTCGGATTGTAGGCAAAGAATTGCAGGAGGGTGTTAAATTCCTTCAAAAAGAGATGGAGGTCAAAGCTAAGCGGCATCGCATTGACGAGCAAAACCGCTTGTATGAACTGACAGTGCGGCAAACCATGTCCCACCTTGAAAGAATTAAGGTCTGCCTTGCCGAGGCGGAGGGTGCGGATGATGCCCAAAAAAGACGGTACTTGCGCGAAATCAATATGCTTGGAACCTACATCAAGCGGCGCAGCAATCTGATTCTCATGGCCGAGGGAAAAGAAGCGGTAAACCTATCAGACCTAATTCGGTGTTTTGAAGAATCCTTTGAAAGCTTAGGGCAGGAGGATGCTCGCTGCTCTCTTACGGCGACTGCCTCGGGCGAAATAAACCATGTCTCTGCCATACTCCTTTACGATTTTTTTCAAGAAGCGATGGAGGCAGGCTTTTCCTCCCTTCAGCATCTGCTTGTCAGCCTAGAGGAGCAGGAGGGCAATCTGGTGCTTTTGATAGAAATAGAATGCGCCGAAAGCCTTTCCGGTTTCCCGGATACTCATTGGCGAAAGGAAGAAATAGCCTCCTTGGGGGGCCAAATTTCCCGTCATAAAAGTGGAGAAGGCCGGCATCATTGTGCTCTGCGCCTGCCGAAAGGGGGTGCCCCTTCATGACCGCACTGCTTCAAATGCCGGATATTATTAGGGCTTTGGTTCTTCCCTTGTACTTTGCATTGTTTATTGCCCTCCTTTTTCTGTTGATTTTACGGATGACCCGGCTGCGCCGAATCCGGGCCTGCCCGGTTTGCGTACTTTTTCTGCTGATCACAGCCTTTATTATTATTTATCTGTTGGAAAGGCAACGATATATAGGTGCGGGGTCGACACCCTCCGCTGCTGAATACTACATGGGGGGGCTTCCTTGGGTTTTTCATGCCCTCGTTCTTACAGGTGCCGCCCTTTACAGCTGCATTGGTTTTTTAAAGGAAAGAGAAATTGCCGGGACAGAAATAACTCCCGATTCTATCCGGGAGGCCCTTGATAACCTGCCCAGCGGCCTGTGCTTTTCCGCACATAACGGCCTTACCTTGCTCACTAACCGACGGATGTACGATCTCGCCCTGGATGTGGACGGCAATTTTTTACAGAACGCAGAGGTCTTGTGGCAAAACATAGCGGCCTTTGAGAGGAAGGATGGCGTTGAGAAGATACAAAACAGCACTTCTCCCATGTTTCGCCGGCCCGACGGCAGTGTGTGGCAGTTTTCTAAAACACAATTGCCTATTTCAGGCCGACAGTATGTACAAACCATGGCGGCGAATATCACAAGCCTCCACAAGGTATCAGAAGAGCTGGCCGAGAGTAACGCCACCTTGGAGCAACAGCAAAGACGGCTCAAAAAATTGATTGAAGGTATGATTGAAATCACCCGGGAGGAAGAAATCCTTGCCGTCAAAGTACATATCCACAACGAGCTGGGGCGCTGCGTATTAGCGGGCCGCCGAGGCTTGAAAGACCCCATCGGTGAAGGAGTAACCCAGGCGCTGGCTCTGTGGGGCGAGGTGGCAAACCAGCTGGAAATAAGTGCCGCCGAAACCACCCCAAACGCAGGAGAAACCCTTCAACACCTCACCGAGCTTGCCGCCCTCCTTGGATGCGCAATAGAGATAGATGGGAACCTACCAAAAAACGAAGAAATCGCCTATCTGCTGCTCACCGCTGTGAGGGAAGCGGTGACCAATGCGGTACGCCACGCCGGAGCAAGCCGTGTCACTGTAAAACTTAAGCAAAACAACGGCACTTTTTGCGCCCAAATTGCTGATAACGGAGGCTATTGCCCTCCACAAATCACCGAAGGCAGCGGGCTGACATCCCTGCGAAGCCGCATTAGGCAAGCAGGCGGAGAACTTAATATTTTGTGCGAAGGAGGGGTTTCCCTGCATTTGCAGCTGCCCCTTAGCCGGGAGGAGGATTAAAAGCATGAAAATGACTAATGTTTTAATTGTAGATGACCAGCGCAGCGCGCAAGAAATTATGATTGCGGCCATAGAGCGGGGAGGAGACCGTTACAACCTCTTTCAGGCCATCACCAACTCATCCTTCGCCGAGATGTGCTGCATGACGGGACAGGTGGATTTGATACTGATGGATGTTTATACCGAGCATCGGGAAAACGGCATAGAGGCTGCGGCAAAGATCAAGCAATACTATCCACATATTAAAATCGTCATCACCACCGGATTGCCGGAAGAAAGTTTTATCCGCAGAGCGAGAACAGCAGGCTGCGAGAGCTTTTGGTACAAAGATATCGGTGAGGATGACCTTCTGAAGGTCATGGACCAAACTATGGCGGGAAAATCTGTCTATCCTGAAAGCACACCGACTATTATGATCGGCAATGCCAAAAGTAACACTTTCACCCCAAGGGAAATGGAGGTGTTGCGGGAGAAGGTCAGCGGTCGACCCTATCAGGAGATCAGCGAACGGCTGGCCATAAAAGAAACAACCCTGGAATGGCATACTAACAATATCCTGACCAAAACCGGTTATTCTAATATCATACAAATAACCTCTACCATATTGGAGCAGAGGTTTATCCTGCCTGATTTTTAAACTTAGAAATACATTGATAATGCTATTCTATGATTGACTGCATTATTCTACAGGCGCTCCTATTCAATACAGCCAATAAGAATATCTACGACTTCTTCGATGATGTCCTGGGGAGCCGGCTCCAGGAAAATTGCGTTCACTGTTTGTGATGGGGCAGACAATGGCCATATCGGTATCCCGGTGTCCCATTCTTCACAATTATATTCACCGCTATACTCAGCGATTCTGACGATTAAAAATTCCTCTCGCCCCCATGGATTTCCATGGGGTGCTTTTATGCGGTTCATGCTACAGTGTAGAGGCA
>CAYYHH010000200.1:639-4215 GCA_964471645.1 uncultured Oscillospiraceae bacterium | reverse complement strand
ATAATATGGGAATATTCTGTAAAGGTAATGATTATTCCTGCAAAATTATCCTGGGAAGGCTGGCTGTTCAGTAAATTGGGTGCCCATTTCCTTGTGATTTTACAACCGCTGTCGTATACTGGCAAAATTTCATCAGGCACCCTCCAGACATTTTTTTATCACTAGCTTAACATATCCGCCCAACACAAACATCTTTAGTAATTATCCCGATCACAGCAGTCAATGCGCAAATTCCTGATAATCAGGGGATCACGCTGGTTTACAGCAAATACGCAGCGGTTACAATAATTATACAGATAATTAGCTTTAGTAATGAAGCTAATTATCAACATCCCAAAATATAATTTACCAGCGGGTTAGTTGTAATATAATGCCGTGCACATGTGGTAGAATATATCTGTTATACTTAAGCATCATTGGGGGGTGAATTATCTATGGCAGAGATAGATCCTAACAGCACCCAGGCGAGAATCATCGAATCAGCAAAAAAAATTATAGGTGAAGTCGGAACAAACAAAACTTCGGTAAATGCAATCGCTGATGCGGCTGGTTTAAGCAAAGGCGGCATTTATCATTACTATAAGTCTAAAAGCGAAATCTTATACGATATTTTGGATCAGAACCTGAGTGAATCGACAAAGATCGCCCATGAACTTAAAAAAGGCGGACCCGAACGGGAAAAGATCAATGAAAGCTATGTCCTGGATAAAATCATAGAAAGAACCCAGAAGATCGAACGCAATATATTGCATCTGAGCCTCATGCAGGAAGCTATCTCGGGTGATGAAGCCCTTTTCAACCGGTTTGCAGAAAAATATAATGAATGGGCTGATCGCATAGAAGATATAATGGTTGAAATGTATCAACTCCCCAGGACACCCATGATCAGATCTATTGCCGTCGTCCTGCTGGCAATAATCGATGGTTTTTGTATTCAAGAAATTCTGGGCGTTGAATTGACTCCTCCAGAGGACCTGCGAAAGCTGTCCATGCATCTCTTGCTCGGTGAAATCGATGAGATCAAACAGGAATTAAAAATCTAAAATCCTTAAAAAATCATCATCCTTTTTTTGTTGCATACCGACCGTCCGGTATGTTAAGCTGAAATCAAAAAGGGGTGATGCATTTTGTATATAAGCACTGATTTGGTCGGGCAAAAATTAAAGCCTTTCCGCCATAAGATCCGCTGGAGGGATACTACCAATTACGCCGCCGGAATAAATGATATGAATCCCCGTTATATCGATGATTCCCGCGAAGAAAGTATTATTGCCCCGCCAATTTATGCAGTGGCTTTGAGCTGGCCGATATTGGAAAATATCGAAAACTACCTGGGAAACACTCTGGATAGTTCTATCCTGAGAAGCAAGCTTCATTTCAAGGAACAAATCGAGTTTTTTCGCCCAATGCGTCCTGGTGATGAGGTCCTCATCGAAGGCGAAATCATTGCCATCAAACCTCACAAAACCGGTACAGAATTAATCATCAAACTCCCCGCCAAAAATGCCGAGGGGGATCTATATCACATCGAATACCTCAGTGCTCTCCTATATGGGGTTTCCTGTCAAGGTGAAGTCAGGGATAATGACAACTCCTGGGAAATGCACCGGTTAACTACCCGCCCCGAAAAGCCCCTATGGGAAAAATCCGTTCATATCATACCGGAAGCACCATATATTTATGATGGCTGCAGCAATATCTTTTTTGAAATCCATACTTCTCAAAAATTTGCAAAACAGTTGGGGCTCCCCGGGGTCATACTGCAGGGGACTGCAACAATGGCCATTGCCATGCGGGAAATTATCAATCAGGAAATGGGTGCTGACCCAGATAAACTACGGGCAGTATCGGTCAAATTTACCGGGATGGTCTTTCCGAACAGTACGATAAAAGTACAGCTGCTAAAGCGCCAAACCATTGATTCCTTTACTTATCTGTATTTCTCCGTAATCAAAGAAACTGGTGAAGAAGTCTTAAGAGGCACTATGAAAATGAACCAATAATTAATTCAGCCAGGAGGTATAGTATGCAATATGTAAAATTCGATCCACTGCCACTTGTAAACATGTATTTAGAAAAATGGGCTGATGAGATTCCCGATGTCCAGGCCCTGGTCCAGTACGAAAGCGGCGAAGCACTTACTTACAGAGAAATGTCGGAAAAAGTAGACCTCTACGCGATGCGTTTATTGAAAATGGGCGTGCAAAAGGGCGATCGCGTTGCTACCATGTGGTTTCAATCAATAGAACATATCATCTTGCTTTATGCCTGTTTTAAAATTGGAGCGATGATGGCTCCCCTGGATATCCGTTTACAGCCTGCCGAGGTGATCCGGGATCTTAAAATGATTAAACCCCGGCTCTTTTTCATCCATGGCAAAACCGTTTTAAGAGATTTTATGGAAATTGGCCAGGCTGTATTAGAAAATTGTTCATTTGTTGACCAGATCATACAATTCAATGGTTTTGCTGCTCTTAATAGCGAAATAATGCCCGGCGCCGTGGAATTCACAGAGTTATTCGGTCAGACATCATTAGAGATTTTGGGGCAGGAAACAATTTTAAACAATCAATTGGCTGAACGTTATGCAACCATCGAAACTACTGATCCGGGTTTGATTATTTTTACCACTGGCACTACCGGGCAGCCTAAACCAGCCATGCTGCAGCATGAATGCATCATTGCACAGAATGAATCCGGCATCAGGCTGAGTGATCTCAGGGGATCGATCAGCAGACTGATATGCAATATGCCCGTCAGTCACGTTGCCGGCAACAGTGAAACCGTTATGACAATACTCTACACTGGCGGCACCGCGATTCTGCTCCATATCTTCGATCCGGTAAAAACCATGGAAGCAATAGAAAAACATAAACCTACCTGGTTGGGGATGGTGCCGGTCATGTACAGGATGATCTGGGCTCTGCCCAATTATAAAGATTATGATTTAAGCAGCCTGCACAGCGTTATTTATGCGGGGGCATCGGTGGATGAACCATTCCTGCACCAGCTTGCCACAATGGCTCCCAACTTCGGCACCGCCCTCGGCATGACTGAGAATGGCGGGATAGCCACCGTTACTCCTATCGGCATTAGTGTAAACGAGATGCTGGGGCAGGTCGGGCGTTACTTCGATGATATTGCTAAAATATCGGTACGTCGGCCGATGAATGCCGATAATACTGCCGGAGAAGAGCTGCCGGACGGCGAATTGGGAGAAATCTGCTATCATGCCCCACTGGTTTTCAAAGGGTATTTTGGGATGCCGGAGGAAACCGCTGCAACATTAACACCGGATGGCATCTTATACACCGGAGATATGGGATACTTCAAGGATATGGGAACTTATCGCGCCCTGTATCTGGGAGGCAGACGCAAATTCATGATAAAGCAAAAAGGCTATAATGTCTTCCCCGACGAAGTTGCCGCCCATATAGCCTTGATGCCGGAAATAGATCAAGTCGAGATCGTCGGCGCGCCGCATAAACTCTTTGACGAAGGTATCATAGCCTTTGTAATACCAAAGAAAGGAGTTAGTAAAATGAAACAATTAATAATATGTGATATGAGTGGAAT
>CAYYHH010000200.1:0-629 GCA_964471645.1 uncultured Oscillospiraceae bacterium | reverse complement strand
AGCCAGTATCACCGGTGAGCAGGTGCTGGAACATTGTAAAGCCATTGCCGCCTATAAACGTCCGCAATATGTGCATATAATGGACGAATTATCCGTCTTTCCGGTAAACCGCACCGGCAAAGTCGACAAGATGGAGATGATCAAATTAGCCGGATCATTGATCATCGAACTCCGCCAGCAGGGACTCTGGGACGCATAAACTATAATGGAAGGCTTGCCCTTCTGCCCTTTCATTCATACTTGTTATCGTTTCAAGGGGACGTCGGATTTTCGCACAGTCTGTCGTCCCCTTGACAATTCAGCTGTTGGCAGATTGCTCTGGCACCTATGCCATTATTCATCCGGGCAGAGAAAAACTGAATATGTTCGAACCCGGGGGTGCCTTTTGCTTCAATAATGCAATCTCCGCTTGCATTATACCCGGGCGGTTGTTTTGCCATTTTAAACATCCCTTGAAAAGGCATTGATCCCTCAGGAAATGGTTGTTGGCAACCCCGTCCCCGGTGAAAATTAAAACCCCAGCCAGGTGGTTATCTCTTCCAGTGGGCTCCGCTGGCTGTTTAAGCAGTTGGCAGGAAAATCCGGATCAGGATAGCCCAGAGCAATGCCGATGATCACTTCTTTATTCT
>CAYYHH010000199.1:0-4242 GCA_964471645.1 uncultured Oscillospiraceae bacterium | reverse complement strand
AATGAATTTGAAAAGAAATACACCACCGACTTCGCAATTCCGTCATTTCTACATAAGGACAAGAAAAGAAGCTTTTAGCAGATTGATGAGGATAGAAGCCGGAGAAATGACCGGCTTTTATTTTTTATAATGGGGGTAGCAATGAAATATATAGAATCGGCCGACAATCCAATAATCAAGAAAGTCGAAAGTTTAAAGCAGCGAAAGTACAGGGAAAAGGAAGGGCTCTACCTGATCGAGGGATTCAACATTTGCAGTGAGGCCTTGAAGGTTGAAGCGGATATTGAGCTTTTCCTCATCCGCAAATCACTCAATGATGTGGCGATGATTGAACCCGAAATTCAAGCAGTCGCAATCAGCGACAAGCTTTTTGACAGGCTTATGGATACAGAGGCTTCACAGGGAGTAGCCGCTATAGTGAGAAAAAAGACCCGGGATCAGGCAAGTTTTTTCAAAGAAGCTGAAAAAGCCCACGGGAATTTACTTGTAATGGATCGCATACAGGATCCCGGAAATGCGGGGACGCTGTTGCGCACTGCCGAGGCCGCCGGCTTCCAAGGGGTAATTGCCGTCAAAGGCACCGTAGATCTCTACAGCCCCAAGGTAGTCAGATCAGCTGCCGGGACTCTTTTGAGAATTCCCTTGCTTTTTACCGAAAGCGAAGAAGAAACTGTCCGATTGCTGCACGCAAACGGAAAGCGAATAGTGACTGCTGCGCCATATTGTGAAAATAATCATTTTGAAGCGCGGCTTGACCGTAATCTGGCCCTGGTCATAGGCAACGAGGGAGGGGGAGCAAGCGACATCTTCCTTGACAGGTCCGACTGCCGGGTGAAGATTCCCATGGCCGGTGCCGTTGAATCCCTCAATGCCGCAGTAGCGGCGGGGATACTGATGTTTGAGACCGTAAGACAAAATTTCCAAACAGAAGTGGAGGAATAGAAGAAGTTATGCAGGTAAATTTAACGATCATACTGGAGGAAGCTAAAAGGCAGCTGGAAAATGCCGTTACCACCACTGATACAGAAGAAATCCGCATCGGCATGCTGGGCAAAAAGGGAAAGCTGACTGAAATCCTCAGATCCATGGGGTCTTTAGAGCCGGAAGAACGCAAAGTTCTGGGTCAGGCGGCAAACAAAATAAGAACCGAAATCGAAGCCTTGTTGGCAGAAAAATTTGCAGCGGTAAAGGAATCCGAAAAAAATCAAAAGTTGAAATCCGAGCAGATCGATGTAACGGAACCGGGCAGGCAAAGACCTCTTGGTACAAAGCATCCCATATCCATTACCATTGACGAGATATCCAAGGTCTTTATGAGCATGGGCTATTCCATAGCCGAAGGTCCGGAAATAGAAACGGTTTACTTCAATTTCGATGCGTTGAATGCGGCGCCGAATCACCCCTCCAGAGATATGACTGATACATTCTATATCGATGAAAGCACATTGTTGAGAACTCAGACGTCACCGGTACAGGCAAGGACATTGCTCAAACAAAAACCGCCCATCAAGATCATTTCGCCGGGAAGGTGCTATCGATTCGATGCTCCCGACGCCACCCATTCGCCTATGTTCCATCAGGTTGAGGGACTGCTGGTGGACGAGGGGGTTTCCATGACCGATCTGAAAGGCACCCTGGATTCATTTGCAAAGCAATTGTTTGGTCCCGACGCAAAGACCAACTTCCGTCCTCACTTCTTCCCGTTTACCGAGCCCAGCGCCGAAATGGATGTATCCTGCTTCAAGTGCGGAGGCAGCGGCTGCAGAGTCTGCAAAGGCAGCGGTTGGATAGAGATCCTGGGTTGCGGGATGGTTCATCCCAACGTTTTGGAAGTAGGCGGGATCGATACTGAAAAGTATACCGGTTTTGCCTTCGGCATGGGCGTCGAAAGGATAGCCATGCTGAAATACGGCGTTGATGATATAAGGTTGTTCTATGAAAACGACATGCGGTTCATAGGACAGTTCAAATAGGATAACGGGGGTAGATGACGTGTTAGTATATAAAGAATGGCTGGATGAATATTGTCCCGTAGACAAGGCCATAGATGAATTTTGCGAAAGAATGGTCATGTCCGGTTCCAACATTGAAACCATCGAAAGTTTCGGCAAAGGTATAGAGGGAGTGGTAACGGGCAGGATTGAATCGATAGAAAAACATCCCAATGCGGATAAACTTTTAGTCTGCATGGTCCATGCGGGGGGAGATGAACCCGTTCAGATAGTGACCGGTGCCACCAACGTGTTCGAAGGGGCATATGTGCCGGTGATCCTCCACGGAGGCAGGCTGCCCGACGGAACGGTAATCAAAAGAGGTAAGCTCAGGGGCGTAGAATCGTCCGGCATGTTATGTTCTGCAAAAGAATTGGGTTACGACGACAAGGTCATACCCGTAGCTCACAAGGACGGTATTTGGATACTTAGCGAAGAGTACGAGCCGGGTACCGACATCGTTGAGGCTCTGGGACTTGAAGGCAGTGTGATCGATTTTGAAATAACACCCAACAGACCCGATTGCCTTGCGATGATAGGAATGGCCAGGGAAGCCGCCGCCACATTCGGAGGCCATATTCGCTACCCTGACAACAAATGCGTCCATGAAAAAGGTCAGGCCCACGATCATGTTTCCGTAGAGATCAGAAAGCCCCAACTGTGCAACAGATACGTGGCCAGAGTGGTGACCGATGTGAAGATCCGCCAATCCCCATGGTGGCTGCAAAAAAGACTGATGTATGCGGGGATGCGTCCCATCAACAATATTGTCGATATAACCAACTACGTGATGCTTGAATACGGTCAGCCCATTCACGCCTTCGACATACGCAGTATCGAGGGAAACAGCATAATTGTGGATACTGCCGGGGAAGGAGAGGTATTCACTACCCTGGACGGCACGGAAAGAAAAATGACATCCGATATGCTGATGATAAAAGACGGTCGGCGCTCCGTGGCCATAGCGGGAGTAATGGGCGGTCTCAACTCGGAAATATTGGACGATACCGTCACGATAATAATTGAATCGGCTAATTTCAGCGGAGACAGCGTCAGAAACACCTCAAAAAAACTTGGCCTCAGGACAGAGGCTTCATCCAGGTTTGAAAAGGGCATCGATCCCGGTCTGGCCGGGGAAGCCGCCGACAGGGTATGCCGCCTCATCGAAATACTCGGGGCAGGCACGGTAACTAAAGGGTCGGTGGAAGATTATCCGGTCAAAAGGGAAGCGGCATCTATCGATGTAAGGGTAAAAAGGGTAAATCAGGTGCTGGGAACCGGCTTGTCACCGGAAGAGCTGAATGCTATCTTCCGAAGCCTTGAAATGAACACCGAGCTTAACAACGATGTCATTAAAGTGTGGCCTCCGGCCGTTCGACTTGACCTTCAAAAAGAAATAGATCTGGTGGAGGAAGCCGCCAGGATATACGGTTACGACAGGCTTGCCACAACGCTGCCCAAAGGAAACAGCCAATCCCTCAAGACAAAGATCCAGCTTCTGAGGGATCTGGTCAAGGAATCCCTGACGGGAATGGGATACAGCGAAATCCAGACTTATTCTTTTGTCAGCCCGAGGGCGGTGGATAACGCAATGGTGGGGCAAGACAGCCCGCTCAGGGATGCGATCAGGCTTTTGAATCCTTTGGGTGAGGAAAACAGCGTTATGAGAACGGGGTTGACGCCCAACATGCTTGAATCCCTGGCCAGGAACTACTCGCGGAATATAGCGGAAGTAAGAGCCTTCGAACTGGGAAATGTATTCCATAATATTATTAAGGACGACGGCTTGCCTACCGAGAATGAGAATCTCTGCATCGCGTGTTACGGAGAAGGGGAAAACTTCTACACCCTGAAGGGAGCCGTGGAAGAACTGCTGGCGAAGCTGGGGATCCACAGTGCGGAATATGTGGCTGAATCAGATCTAGGGACTTATCATCCCGGAAGGTGCGCCGCCATCATGGATCAGGAAGTCCTGTTGGGCGTAATGGGCGAACTTCATCCTGACGTCCTTGACAATTATGATATATCAACAAAGGTCTGGTGCTGCGAACTGGACTTCACGACAGCGGCAAAACGATCCGATACCGACCATTATTACAGCCCGCTGCCCAGATACCCTTCAACGGCAAGGGATATCTCCCTGCTGGTAGACGATGATACCGCGGTAGCCGCTATCAGAGAAGTAATCAGAGGCGTGAGAGAAGATTTGCTGGAAAAGGTTGAGCTGTTCGATATCTACAGAGGCAAGCAG
>CAYYHH010000198.1:0-4248 GCA_964471645.1 uncultured Oscillospiraceae bacterium | reverse complement strand
AAATCCTCGCTGAGCACTACCATTTGAAAATTGTTGTTGATAGCTGCCTCCCTGGCGGCAGCCTGAAAGGTCCCATGTTTTTCGAAGTTCAAAAGATGGTAAATCGTGTTATTGATCAGGTTGTTGGTAAAAGTCTCCTTCAAAAAACCCCCTCCTTTTCCATCTAGCTGTACTTAATTGTGCCCCTCGTCTTCGTCTTCATCCATGTCCTCATTGTCGCCGTCTTCGTCGTCGTCTTCGTCCTCTTCATTATCGCTGTCATCGAAATCATCATCGTCAAAATCTTCATCACCGTAATCTTCATCATCAAAAACGTCATCATCCTGATCTTCATCTTCGTTCTCAGCCAGCTCAGCCAGATGTTCCGCTGCTTCTTTGGCATTATTGGCCTCAAGGTTTCTTGCCTGTTCCTCGGTTTCCGAAATCAGTTCTTCAGCTGTTATTTCTCCCGTAAAGAGCTTTTCAAACTGCACCGCATCCAATGTTTCGATTTCCAACAGGACATTGGCTACCAAATGAAGCTTATCTATATTATCACTCAACAGTTTTTCCGCCCTGGTGAAAGCTTCTTCAATTATATTTCTTACTTCCTCGTCGATTTCCTTAGCCATTTCTTCCGAGTAATTCTTTCTGGTTGAAAAATCTTTGCCCAAGAAAACTTCGTCTGAAGAACTGTAATTCACAGGCCCCAGCCTGTCGCTCATCCCATACTTTGTAACCATGGCCTTGGCGATTTCAGTGGCTCTTTCTATGTCGTTGCTTGCCCCGGTGCTGATGTCGTTAAGGGTGAGCTTTTCAGCCACTCTGCCCCCCAAAAGATGAATTATTCTCTCTTGCATATCGGTTTTAGTCTGGAAATATTTATCCTCTTTTGGCAATATCATAGTAAACCCGCCTGCCAGACCACGGGGTATAATCGTTATTTGATGCACGGGATCCGTATGCGGTAGGAGCCTTGCAACCAAGGCGTGTCCCGCTTCGTGATAGGCAGTAAGCCTTTTCTCAGCGTCGCTGATCACCCTGCTTTTTTTCTCAGGGCCGGCAATGACCTTGGTAATGGCCTCTTCAATTTCATCCATTCTTATAACCTTGCCGTTCCTTCTTGCCGTAAGCAAGGCTGCTTCATTTAACATATTTTCGATATCCGCAGGTGTAAATCCCGGCGTCCTTCTGGCAAGTACCTTTGGATCCACGTCTTCCTGCAGAGGTTTGTTGCGGGAGTGAATTCGGAAAATTGCTTCTCTCCCCCTGATATCCGGGACACCGATTACAATTTGCCGGTCAAATCTGCCCGGCCTGAGCAAAGCAGGATCTAAGATGTCGGGCCTGTTTGTCGCCGCCAAAATGATTATGCCGCTGTTGTCACCGAATCCGTCCATCTCAACCAGAAGCTGATTCAGTGTCTGCTCCCTCTCATCGTGACCGCCTCCTAAACCCGCGCCTCTTTTTCTGCCGACCGCATCTATTTCATCAATGAAAATTATGCAAGGAGAATTCTTCTTCGCCTGTTCGAACAAATCTCTTACCCGCGATGCACCTACGCCAACGAACATCTCTACAAAGTCAGATCCGCTTATGGTAAAAAACGGGACCCCCGCCTCACCTGCAGTCGCCTTAGAAATGTATGTCTTTCCTGTTCCCGGAGGGCCTACGAGCAGTATTCCTTTAGGTATTCTGGCGCCCAGGTTACGATATTTTTTGGGGTATTTCAGGAAATCCACTACTTCTGCCAGCTCGGCTTTTTCCTCATCGAGTCCGGCCACATCGCGGAATGTCACCTGTTTTTGCTCATCCTCTTTATGGAGTTTAGCCCTGCTTTTTCCAAAGGCCATTACTCCTTTTCCGCCTCCTTGCCCCTGCTGCATTATCGTAAACCAGAAAAATATGAAAATAAGCACCATGACTACTGTAGGCAGCAAAGATAAAATCCAGGATGAGCTGGATGGTTTTTCACTGGTCATTACTATGGTGCCGGCCTCAATTTGGGGGAAAATATGCCTTTCATTAAGAAGGTATAACTCAACTACAGAAGGCGCATAAGCACCTACCTTCTCTCCGGATCCCAAAGTACCGACCAATCTCGAATCCACGATTGTTATCTCTTCTATTTGAAACTTTTGTACATACTTTACAAACTCTGAAAACTCGATCTCCCTGACCGGGGCTCCCTGCTTACCCTGATAAAGCCAGGTTATACCCATAACCAGCACAAGAATTATTATATAAACACCTATATTTTTGGCGATTCTGTTCAACTACTAGGTTCCTCCTTTAATTTTTCCGGTCAAATCATCAAGATATGATATCATATTACCGTCATATATTCAATACAAACCATTTCGGTTGTTTTCTCTGTTACTTTGTATTTTTCACTTATCCTCATACCTACTACCCAAAGTACCTCACTTCCGAAACATACGAGCGGGATATTGTCCCTGTCTTCTTTGGGAATTTTGTTGTCCACGAAGAAATCCTGAAGCTTTTTTCTCCCTTTCATTCCCAAGGGATTAATGTGATCGCCCGGTCTCCGGGTTCTTACGACTATATTTCTGACATCGCTTCCTCCGTCAGCAAGGTTTGAGATTCCCGATATATCCAGGCAGGCTTTAAAGCAATCACCTCCGGTTAACGCTGATAACATTTGCCGTCTTTCATCCTGATCCCGCTGTCCGATCTGTACCGTTTTAACCTTTAATATTCCGCCTAATATCCCACTTGATTCGTGAATTTTTATTTCCCTCATATGAAAACTGTCTGACATCTGATTCTCCGGGAAAAGCTCACAGGCAAAAGTCTTAACTTTTGGTATTTGCTCCGTTTTATCTTTTGATATTTGCTCCGTTTTATCTTTTGATATTTGCTCCGTTATATCAGCCTTTTTGCCGGTTTTGATAATCCGTTTGCCGTCACGAAAATACAGAATTCCATATCCGTACGTCAGCATTAATCCGTATCCCCCGGGAAAATCTATTCTGTCACCTGTCTTGCCCAGGCGCATAAGGTTGTCCGCACCATCGAGATGCACTGCCGCCATGTCCTGCCATAATCCCATTTCCTTCAGCGAAGCGGTTACGAGCCTCTTTCCGATTGCCGGGTGCAGGTCGGCATAACCCATACGGTTTATCTTGCGGTTCCCGTCCTCAGTGGCGAGAACAACGGCTTCTGCAGCAATGCCGACCTGATTATAAAGGTAACTTTTATCTTCAGCGGCTATCTGCGCCAGCCTGTTCAGAACACCTAAAATGTTTTCGTTATATGCCGATTCCAACAAGGGCAACAGCTCCAGCCGGATTTTATTTCGGGTGTAAAGCGGTTCTAAGTTTGACAAATCTATCCTTGGATGCAGGTCGCGATCCCGGCAATACTCCTCTATTTCATATCGGCTTACATCTAGCAGAGGCCTGATAAAGGTATCATCACGGCAATATTCCATGCCTGCCAATCCGTCGGTACCCGTGCCCCGGATAATTCTCATCAGCAACGTTTCCGCCTGATCATTCATGTTGTGTGCTATGGCGATCTTTACCTTTGGATTCCGGGTTACTGCAGATGTTTCAAACTTTATTGATTCTTTTGATTCTATTGACTTTATTGATTCCCCTGATCCATTTAAATCCGTCCCCCGATAGGACTCCCTTATTTCGATTTTTATCCTGTCAAAGGATTCATATCTGACCTTACGTCCTGCCTCTTCAGTCGTGATCTTAAGTTCAGAAGCTATTGTATTCACGTCATAGGTGAATACATGGCAGGGAATCCCCAGACTCCGGCAGAGCCCTTCGGTATAACGCTGGTCTTCATCGGCATCCTGACCCCTCAGGCAATGGTTTATATGCACCGCATGCAAAAACAAATCCCATTCGTCCTTTAATTCCCAAAGCACAGAAAGCAAACAAACTGAATCCGGACCTCCGGAAACGCCCATGATAACATGATCGCCTTTTTCTATCAGCTTGTTCTGTATAATGGCTTTTCTTACTTTGTTCAAAACCTTCATATCCATATTGATATTGTAACATAATTTCCTAAAATATCATACTGAATTTGTGCGCAAACACAACCGTTTGCACGGCTTTGACATGGTTTTGACATGGCTGGCAGACACTGTTCACACGGTATATAATCAAAAAGGAACAAAATTTCAATTAATTCAAGAATCCGGAACTAAAATGACGATTTTAGAACAATTTTTCAAGTAATTGAAACATAATTGGAAGTTAATTGCAGAATCCTTTAAATTACTTGATT
>CAYYHH010000197.1:0-4250 GCA_964471645.1 uncultured Oscillospiraceae bacterium | reverse complement strand
CATATAATAATCTGCATCATGCGCGATGTCACAACGGAGATCGTGCAGTTTGAAAATCGTCAGGATTTGAGCCGCAAAACCATCGAAATAACTGATAAAGTAATCGAGAAGCAAATGCGTACCGTTCAGGAAATAGCATCTCTGCTTGGTGAGACGACTGCGGAAACCAAAGTTGCTCTGACCAGGCTCAAGGAGTCGCTGTATGATTGATAATTATTGCGTTGAAACGGGCTACATGTCATTGAGCAAATACGGTGAGATTTTATGCGGCGACCATATCGAAACAGCTACGGATGATCGGGATTCTTCAATAGTTGTGCTTGCCGATGGACTGGGCAGCGGTGTAAAAGCCTGCATCCTGTCCACCCTTACCTCAAAAATCCTGTCAACAATGATGGCTAATTCCATGCCCATGGAAGAGTGCATATCCACCATAGTCTCTACCCTACCGATCTGCAAGGTTCGTCAGTTGGCGTACTCAACATTCACGATAATACGGATTTCCAACCATCGGGAGGTTGAAATCATCCAATATGACAACCCAAATGTACTTATGCTCCGCGACGGCAAAAACTACGACTATCCGGTAGTCTCTGAGATGATCGACGGCAAGCAGATATTGAAATCAAAATTCACTCTTCATGAGAATGATGTATTTGTGGCAATGAGCGACGGAGTTGTACACGCCGGGGTTGGCGGAGTATTCGATTTCGGTTGGGATCTCAATGATATTTCCGAGTTTCTTGAAAGATTTTATGAGCCCGGCCTCAATGCCAAAACTATCAGTACAATGCTTCTGGATCTGTGCAAGGAGCTGTACAATGGGCAGCCGGGTGACGATACAACTGTTTGCACTATTAAAATCAGGAAAAGAAAGCAGGTAAACCTTTTGATCGGGCCACCCGAGAATCCAAAAGATGTCAATAAAATGATGTCCTTGTTCTTTTCCAAGGAAGGTAAACACATCGTCTGCGGCGGCACCACCTCTACCTTGGCCGCCCGGCATCTGCAGCGTACCTTGGATTGCAGCATGTCCGTCTATGTAGATCCCGACATTCCCCCTACCGCAAAAATAGAGGGCGTAGACCTGGTGACAGAAGGGATTATTACCATGAGCAGGGTTTTAGAATATGCACAGGATTACCTGGGCAATAACAGCAGGTATGTTGAATGGGGCCAAAGCCAGGACGGCGCCTCAAAGATTGCACGGATGCTGTTTCAGGAAGCGACGGATATAAACTTTTTCGTCGGGCGCGCCATGAATCCCGCCCATCAGAATCCTTTGCTTCCCATTGGACTCAATGCCAAGATGCAGCTGGTAGACGAGCTTGCCGGATGCCTCGAGCGAATGAATAAGAAAATAAAAGTAAGTTACTTCTAAGGAGGAAAACATGAACAACGAATTTAACCACACAGACATCGACGAAATAATTACTGAATTCGGTGCAGAGCCCAGCTCTATCATTGCGATATTGCAGGGAGTCCAAGATAAATATCGCTATCTGCCCAAAGAATTCTTTCCATATATTTCAAAGCGACTCCGTGTCAGCGAAGCAAGCATATATAGCGTTGCTACGTTTTATGAGAACTTTTCCCTTGAGCCAAAAGGCAAGTACGTCGTTAAGGTTTGCGACGGTACCGCATGCCACGTCCGAAGAAGCATCCCGATTTTGGAACGGCTTCGCATAGACCTGATGCTGCCGGAAGGGACAAAAACAACCGGGGATCTGAACTTTACCCTGGAGACTGTCTCCTGTCTGGGAGCCTGCGGATTGGCCCCGGTGGTCACAGTCAACGACAAAGTATATCCCGCCATGACACCGGACAAGGCATCGGAACTTATTAAACAGCTTAAGGAGGAACTACAGAATGCTTAAATCCAGAGATGACCTGCTAAAAACCCGCCGGACCTATGCCAAAGCTCTGGAATCACAAAAAACAAAGATTCTTGTTTGCGCAGGCACAGGTTGTGTATCAAGCGGTTCCCTGATAATTTTTGATCGCCTGAAGGAATTGATTGCAGAGCGCAATATCCCCTGCTCTGTAGAGCTGGAAAAGGAAACCAACGGGTCTACCGTCGGCATCAAGAAAAGCGGTTGCCACGGCTTTTGTGAAATCGGCCCTCTGATCAGAATCGAACCCCAAGGCTGGCTTTATGTAAAAGTAACGCCTGAGGACTGTGAGGAAATCATCGACGAAACCGTATTGAAAGGCATACATATAAGGCGTCTGGCCTATCATAAAAATGGTGAAATCTGCGAAAAACAGGACGATATCCCCTTTTATAAAAAACAGACCAGGCTTGTGCTGCAGCATTGCGGACATATTGACGCCACATCGATCAAGGAGTATCTGGCTTTAGGCGGATACAGCGGTTTCGAAAGGGCTTTGTTCGATATGACCGGCGATGAAATTATAAATGAAGTCACGGAATCAGGTCTTCGCGGCCGAGGCGGCGGAGGGTTCCCCGCAGGCAGGAAGTGGGGGCAAGTAAGGCTTCAGAAGGAACCTCAAAAGTACGTGGTCTGCAACGGCGACGAGGGCGATCCGGGTGCATTTATGGACAGAAGCGTAATGGAGGGCGATCCCCACAGCGTACTTGAGGGCATGATGATTGCAGGGCTTTGCTGCGGCGCAGATCAGGGGTATATCTATGTTCGTGCCGAATACCCTCTGGCGGTCAGCCGCCTAAAAACGGCCATCGAGCAAGCCGCTGAAATGGGTCTTTTGGGCGAAGGGATCTTAGGTACCGATTTCAACTTCCACCTTCGCATAAACCAAGGTGCCGGAGCTTTCGTCTGCGGCGAGGGATCAGCCCTGACAGCTTCAATAGAAGGCAAGCGCGGAATGCCCAGAGTCAAACCGCCCCGTACTGTGGAAAACGGCCTTTTTGACAAACCGACAGTTTTGAACAACGTGGAAACCTTTGCCAACATACCCCTTATAATTAAAAACGGCGTTAAATGGTATCAATCGATAGGCCCTGCAAAGAATCCCGGAACAAAGGCCTTTGCCTTGACCGGCAACATAGTCAACACGGGACTGATCGAGGTCCCCATGGGAACGACTCTACGGGAGGTTATCTTTGAGATCGGCGGCGGAATGCGCGACGGCGGAGAATTCAAAGGCGTGCAGATTGGCGGTCCCTCCGGCGGCTGTCTGACCGAAAAAGATCTTGATCTTCCTCTTGATTTCGATTCGCTGAAGAAAGCCGGCGCAATGATCGGTTCAGGCGGCCTGGTGGTAATGGATGATAAAAACTGCATGGTTGAAGTAGCCCGATTTTTTATGAATTTTACCCAGAATGAATCCTGCGGGAAATGCGTACCGTGCCGCGAAGGAACAAAGAGAATGCTGGCCATTTTGGAACGCATCGTTGCCGGTCAGGGAGAGGAAGGCGATATCGACCTGCTCCTTGAATTGGCTGACACGGTAACTGCAACATCCCTCTGCGGTCTGGGCAAAACTGCATCCTTGCCCGTTGTAAGTACGATAAAAAACTTCCGCGACGAATACGAAGCTCATATTCGGGAAAAGCGCTGTCCGGCAGGGGCCTGTACCAAACTGAAAAAGATCGAAATCGACAGGGAATTGTGCAAGGGCTGCACCAAATGTACAAAAGCCTGCCCTGTTAACGCCATAAGCGGAAAAGTCAAGGAACCGTTTGTGATAGATCAGGGAAAATGCATTAAGTGTGGAGCATGTATACCGGCCTGCCCGTTCCACGCCATTAAGGAGGTTTAAGGAAATGGAAAATCTAAATGTAGTGATAATTGACGGTATGCCCGTTGAAATAAATGGCGAGAAAAACCTTCTTGAACTGATTCGAAAGGTCAACATCAAAATGCCAACTTTTTGTTATCATTCGGAGCTTTCGATTTATGGCGCATGCCGCATGTGCGTGGTGGAAAATCAGTGGGGCGATATAGAGGCAGCCTGCTCAACCATCCCAAAACCGGGGATGGACATTAAAACCAACACAGAAAGACTCCGCAAATACCGCAGGAATATTTTGGAGCTTTTACTTTCCAATCATTGCCGCGACTGCACCACATGCAGCAACAACGGGAAATGCAAACTTCAGGATCTGGCAATGCGCTTTGGTATCGATGATGTCAGATTCCCAAACACCGCAGCAGAGCCAAAAATCGACGATTCTTCCGTATGCATTACAAAGGATGCCCACAAGTGTATTCTCTGCGGTGACTGCGTAAGGATGTGCAACGAGGTGCAGAATGTGGGTGCCATAG
>CAYYHH010000196.1:3297-4262 GCA_964471645.1 uncultured Oscillospiraceae bacterium | reverse complement strand
ATGCCCAAGAATCCTTTTTCAGGCAGAGTGAAATGGATCCTCTACAGGATGGGGCGGGTGGTGTGCCCATAAGGAGGAGGGAGGACCTGATTAAACTTAAAGCAGCAAGCAGGACGGGCAATTATCCCATGCTTCGCATTTATAGCGGTACAAGAGATCTGTTGTCTTGGGCCAAGCTTTCCAGGAATACCATCAACAATGCCTGGGGGGCGGTGCCTCTCTGCTGGTACAGCGTATTGGACGGAAGATCCAAGCGCTCCCTTGCATCTGCTATCAGGGAGAATCAACAGACCATGAGTTGGTACGGCTGCTGCGGAATACCGCTGGAGGTTAATGAATCCCATCATTGGAGTCTCAGGGATGCTCACGATGCGGTAGCTGTGGCGGCGGCTTATCTTGCGGCTTATAATGCCAAAGCCATGGGAGTAAAGCATTACGTTTCGCAATATATGTTCAATACCCCGCCGATGATAACGCCAGCTATGGATTTGGCAAAGATGCTGGCGAAGATAACGCTTATAGAATCTCTTCACGACAAGGATTTCACATCGTTTCGTCAAGTCAGAGCCGGGCTGCTTCACCTGTCCCCCAAAGGAAATGTGGCCAAAGGACAATTGGCGGCTTCAACGGTACACGCGCTGCAGATCAAGCCCCATATCATTCACGTAGTAGGCTACTGTGAAGGCGATCATGCTGCAGAGCCGGCAGATGTCATCGAAAGCTGTGAGATCGTTCAGGGCGTCATAAGGAATTGTTTTACCGGCAATGCCGATTCTGTGGCGGATCCTGCTGTCATGGCCAGAAGGGATGCGTTGTTGCGAGAAGTCTCTGTTATATTGGAGGCCATCGCCAGGCTGAGCGAAAGAATGGGCAGAAACAAAGAAGCGGATCCCCTTACGGATCCCGTGGTTTTAGCGGAAGCCATTGGTATAGGGATCCTGGATGCTCCTCATCTGAAAGGGAAT
>CAYYHH010000196.1:2889-3262 GCA_964471645.1 uncultured Oscillospiraceae bacterium | reverse complement strand
CTGTGTTGAAGGCGGAATCGATGCATGGAGCAAAAAAGGGGCACATAAGATATCCGAGGAGGACAGGTTGGCAGGTCTGGTTTAACAATGGAAGACAGGTTGTATTGTCCAATTTAAAAACTTCAAATGTTCACGGGGCGGTAAAGATACCGCCCCTATGATTTATCTTACGTGGATTGTGTGATTTTCCGGAGCAACGACCCGGCCGATGATGGCAGCGGCAGGGATTTCTTTTTTTAGATTGGCTAACAGATTTTCGGCGTGCTCTTCGGGGACTGCTATGAGCAAGCCGCCCGATGTCTGTGGATCGAACATTATATCCGACAGGTTCAAAGGTACTGTCGGCTCGATTTTGATTTTGTTTTCGAGGTAA
>CAYYHH010000196.1:0-2879 GCA_964471645.1 uncultured Oscillospiraceae bacterium | reverse complement strand
CTGCCATGTCCCCGGCCTCGGGCAGCAGGGGCATGGCGGCGGCGTCAAGGCTGATGGTGACGCCGCTGCCGGCGCCCATCTCATAGGCATGGCCTAAAAGTCCAAAACCTGTTACATCGGTACAGCTGTTTACAGGATAACCTTTCATTATCAAGCACGCAGCTTTGTTCAACATTGCCATAGAGTCGGTCATGGATTTTATAGTATCCTCACCCACAAGCTCGGCTTTCGCCGCAGTAGTCAGTATTCCCGTTCCCAGCGCTTTTGTCAGAATCAATACATCCCCGACTTTCGCATTGCTATTGGTAATGATATCTTCCGGTTTTGCAAACCCGGTCACACATAATCCGTATTTGGGCTCATGATCCTTCAGGCTGTGTCCCCCGGCTACAACTGCCCCCGCTTCCATTACTTTTTCATATCCGCCCTGCATGATTTCACGGACGATCTCATTGTCCATGTCTTCCGGATAGCAAAGGATATTCATGGCCAGACGAGGAGTTCCGCCCATTGCATATACATCGCTTAAAGCGTTGGCTGCAGCAATTTGACCAAAATAGTATGGATCATCCACCATGGGGGGGAATAAATCAACGGTCTGAATCATAACGGTATTGTCATCTATTCTGTAGACAGCCGCATCATCGCTGCTTTCGAAACCTACCAGCAGGTCAGGATCATGAAATTTAGGTAAGTGACACAAAACTTGTGCCAGGGCCTCAGGCCCGATTTTCGCTGCTCAACCGGCATTCTGTGTAAGCTCGGTAAGCCTTATCTTGTTTTCTTTCATGTTTCCATCCCTCCTTTTATAATACGTAGTGTCTACTAATTTCTTAGTACTCACCACTAATTTATTGATATTTCAATGGGTTCAAGTGTTTCTAAATAAAAAACACAATGACAAGTCTTATTAATAACTGTGACTTGTTCAATAAACCCTTATTGCTGTCGCTTCAGTATATCTTTTTTTGAGAATGGGTGCAAGGCGCACTGCGGCTAATTTATATCTAAATACAGGCTGGAATTTAAATATTGGCCAATTGTAAAACTAAATTAGACTCTTTGACTCTAAATTGAGACGATATTACGAGTTGCTAAAATATAAGGCTTAGTTAATGTGACTGTTCACACGCCGCATGATCAAAATGAGCAGAATTTCAATTAATTTAAGAATTCGGGATTAAAATGCCGATTTATGAGCAATTTTTCAAGTAATTGAAAGCTAATTGGAATAAACTTGTAAATTGATTTAAATTAGTTGAATTTTTGTTCCTAAAACGACTTTCCAAGTGATCGTTTTGAAATTAATTGAAATTTTGAATAAAAATCGGATTACTAATTTTTGCTACTACTACGGCCCACATTTTAAACATCAGGTGTAAACTGTAATCAATAAGAAAGCGTGATTTTGTTCAAATATTGACAATAGTATGACTATTCCTGTAAGATAGACTAAAGAAGTTGATGGTTTTTTCTGTTTAAATTGTGTTCAACAGGGAGGAGATTTTCAATGGAAAGAATTAAATTCAAAAGAAGTCTAGCGATAATGTTGGTCTTGATTTTAGCATTATCCTTATTCACAGCCTGTGGCGACAGCGGCGGAGCTGACACAGACGAAGGTGAACCTGTTACAATTAATTTTGCCACATCAGTTTATGTTGAAGAACCTCATCAAGTTGCCATTGATGCTTTATTGGAAGCTTTCAATGAGAAATATCCTAATATCAATGTCGAGGTTTATGGAGCAGGCTATGCGGATTACTGGGATAATGTCACGACTGAGATTATGGGTGGCAACGAGGCTGACATAATGCAGGTATATCCGGAAAATGTAGCATCCTATAATGCCCTTAGAGAAGGGGGAGTCTTTGAAGATCTGACATCTTATATGGGCGGCAAGGACTATAATTCATTATTGACAGGTCAAGACATGTGTGCGTTTGACGGAGAAACTCTTGCGCTGTCCAACTATGCATGGGGAAACACAGCATTGTTCTACCGCAAATCTATCCTCGAAGAAGTGGACATAGATCCGGATAGCATTAAAACATGGGACGATTTCATGAATGCTTCAGAGATTCTCAAGGACAATGGCTATTTTGGAATGGGCGTTGTAAACAGCTCCCATGCGTTTGTTGTCTCCGAATGGGCAAGAATGCTGGCTCGTCAGATATCCAAAGGACTTTATTTCCCCAACGGTGAGTCCGGTCCCTATACCGCCGATGCCATTCAGGTAAACCATCCTGCAAATGTATGGGCGGCAGAACAATGGCAGGACTATTTACTTACAAAGGGTTACGGTAAGGCTGCTCCGGACAAGAAAGACTCAAGGGAGTATTTCTGGAACAAGCTTGCAGCCTTCTGCTATGATGGTCCCTGGTTCGTGGGAATGTGTGAACAAAACGATCCTTCTATGATGGACGATATCGGTATCATACCATCACCTAATGTGGTTTACGAAGGAACGACCTATGCTCCGAATCCGACTATGTACCCGCTGGTAATGTGCATGTCAAACAAATCCGAAAACAAAGAAGCGGCATGGACATTCATGGAATGGATGACATCCGAAGAAGCGCAGAAAATCGTCGCGATGTGCGGTATGATTCCTGCAAACACAGATTATTCCACAAGCTCGGAATACAAAGCAGATTATGCATTGTCCAGTACATTTGCCGACTTGCTTGAAATATACGAGCCTCAGATCTCCGACCCGCTGATTGCGCAGCAAGGCGAATTGAATCAGATAATGATCAATGCCACGCAAGAGATCTTTGCCGCGGGCAAAGATGCCAAAACGGTGTTGGATAAGGCCGCTGAAGATTGTAAGGCCGTCATGAACAAATAATTCCATCTCCCCGGGGGCAGCATACACAAAC
>CAYYHH010000195.1:2479-4264 GCA_964471645.1 uncultured Oscillospiraceae bacterium | reverse complement strand
AAATAATTGTTTTCGCAATTTGATACTATCATTCTTACCGGTAATCGGCAAGCTCGTATTTGGCGCTGCGGACCACCTGCTTCCGCGACAGAAACGGCAGGCGGAACAGGTCGGTAACGGTGAGATGCAATGTCACCGTTACCGATGGGGATACCCCCATGTCCGCAGCGCCGTTGCTATCATCGAGTATATCCATTTCTGCAAACAGGCTTTCCCCCGCACTCATTTTGAGTTTTTGCTTTGTTTGGCCCAGAAGATATTCAATATATTTTTCCCCTTCTGCTCTGTTAATAATCATATCACCATTGCTGTAGGCTCCCTCATCATAATATAGAGCCGAGCCTGTTGCCGCCTCCTCCGCAACGGCCTTAAGAAAAGCCTGGAGCTGCACATATCTGTTCAAATCTCCTATGTATGAGACAAATGACATATTCAGAATCAGCAGGGCAATAAATAAAATAAAAACCTTCATTATTATTACTTATCCTCATTTTCTTAATTGGGCAGTTTCTCGCTGGCAGTTGTTCCTTCCACGGTAAACATCCCCTTGTTTTGCCCTGCGGGGATACCTAAAAGGTTGCTCCCCGCCATAATCTTTTCAATGGGGACGGTTACGCTGTAATGGATCAATCCCCGCCCGCCTGCAGAATCAAAATAATTTACCCGATATTGGGGTGTTTTCGTCGCAACGATCAATATTTCATGCTCTGCAACCCCCAGTTTGGTGCTGATACCATTTTTCAGATCGTCAATTATATCCGGCGTAAAACAACCTTCCTGCTTTGCCTGTTCCTTTGCAGTATAAACCTGCTGCTGCAAAGTGTTTATAGCCGAGCTGTTTTTCTGCTCCAATGTAAATTGCATCATGAATATCAGCATTATAGGTAATACCGCTGTTAAAACGATAAACTGTTTCATAAAAATTCTCCCGATGTACTGTCTCGTTGATATCTGGTGAAACAGTACATTAAGGGAAGCCTGTCCTCATTTCGATTTCATGCTCCCAAACATCTTTGATGACGCTTATTACCGTACCTTCTCCGCCTCCCGCTATCAGCTTAAATATAGTAACTCCCAGCGCCACCATTGCCACCATTATAATAGCCTGCTTCATCCCCTCCCTCCTTTCACTTTCCGTATTTAGCTCTACTGATATTTAAGTAAACATATCGTCATAAAGCTGAAAGAAAACCTTTTACCCTCCGATAATCGCCTGGTAGCTGATAGTCTCTTTTGCCGCATCAGCCAATGACTCTGCCGCATTGCCAAATCCCATAACCAGTCCGGCAATAGTTATTCCCAGCGCTATCATGGCAACCATTACAATAATCTGCTTCATGGTCTTTCCTCCTTTCCATGTTCGTTTTAACATATGAGTCACAACAATATGCCTCACAGACGGGTTTGAACTAAAGTAACATTGTCAACATTTCCCTTTGATCGATATAATAACCGATATAGATAAAGTTGATGAAAACAAGCATTACATTCATTACTACAGGCAGATAGATCAAATCGCTGATCAGTTCATCACGTCGCTTGCGTACGGTAGATCTGGCTTCTCTGACACTTTTTTGGTGGGAAAGCAGTGTTTCAAGCAATTGCTCCGGCTCTATATCGTCCCACTGCATCAGCAATCTTATAAAATCGTCGCTGATTTTTGTTCCCGCCGCTATTGAAAAATATTCAATTGCTTCGACTTTTTGATTCTGCCTCAGCATTTGCAGTGTTTTAGCATAAACAGGCGCCAGATTGCCTTTATTCAAAATTAATTGTTCCAATAGT
>CAYYHH010000195.1:0-2443 GCA_964471645.1 uncultured Oscillospiraceae bacterium | reverse complement strand
CCCTACGATTGTTACGTTTCTCATAAAAGAAATCGCCTCATAGATTTCCAGATCGGTTCTGCTTTGCCTTCTTTTTTCGGCGTATTGACGATATGCACGGTAAAAGGGCAGCCTGCCCACATCGTAATGATCCAATCTGATCCGCCATCTTCCGGCCTTTATAATTTTTTTTCGATTGCTTTCCCAAAACAGCAGTGCACCCCCGGAAAGGCCCGAAAAGCATATCAGATAGTATATAAGGGATGAATACATCATTCAGCCTCCTCAATAGTCAAAACTTCGGTTTGTAATCAGCTGTATCAGTGCGATATTCACAATGAACAGAAAAGCGATAAAAAACAAAAGCAGTATTCCCTCTGCGGTACCAAATTGGTTCTGAAGCAATTTTACCGCAGGGATATCCAGAAATTTTATCGCCATGAAAATGGTTACAAAATATATCACGGGAACCATATAAAAGGCCATTCTTGCCGCTTCGCTATTCAGGCGTTTCCTTTCCTCAGTCATTGTCCTCGCCTCCCTCAGTTGGATCAGGATATCCTCAACCGCAAAGGATATGTTGGTACCTTTCTGAGCGGCAATGCATATATCATGTGCCAACATCATGCTCCAGTTCGTGCCGATACTGTAGGCAAAGTCATCTGTAGCTGCTTTAATACAGGCGGGATCCCCCGTACTCCTCAATTTATAAAGCAATTTGCTGAGAAGCCCGGATGTTATTTTGATATCGGCAGTTGAGCAGCTTATTTTGTCCAGGGTCTCGTAAATATTAAAATTATTTATTCGATATTCACGTAGAAATTCTGAAACCAACTGCTCCCCTTCATAACTCCCTTTTCTTTTAATGCTACAAGTGCGTATCCACAGCAGTAGGCATGGTATAGAGGCGGCCGAGAGGGATATCAATGCGGCAAAAGCGCACCCCAAAGTCCTTAGGCCTGTCAGCAAAACAGTCAGAAAAACTATTGAGATCAACAGCAGAAAAGACTGGGGCGATACAGAATATCCCGTGACCATTATCAAATATCTGCGCAATATCACAAATATATAATGTTCATCTTCCATCTCCCTGCGTCGGGCATCAAGTCGCCTGTGCATTTTAACCCGGCTTACCACAGACATGATAAAATCCGAATAGATTAAATATGCGCCCACTGCCATTAATAAATATAGGGTTGATAGTATTGATAAAACCGCAATCTCTCTGTCCAAAGTACACTATTCCCCTTTCTGCCGCAAAAAGGATGGGCTGTTCTTAAACGGATGCGCTGTAGCTAATCTCGACAATTGATCGGTATAAATCTCAAAAGCAGACCGGTTTTGCTCCTTTGCATACTTTTCTTTTGCTTTCCCCATGTGAAATCTCCACTCCCAGCTGTCTGCCTCATAGTCGTAAGCGCAAATGCACTCCATTTCTATTTTGTCGGTCTCTCTATTAAATGAAATTTCATATATGCTATTAAGCCTTTTCTTATTTTTGCTTCTAAGCTGAACGAAGTGAAAAATATAGTCAAAACTGGCTGCTACCCGCCTGGCAGTTATGTTCAAATCCCCGCCCGTAGCCTTTACTATTTCCCACGCTGCATCGTAAGGGAAATCCAATGGATCACTGCAGTGAAAAGTCAGCTTCATTCGCCTCGTTCCTTTCGCCGCAATCCTTATAGCGGTCTCCAGTGCATTTCCGTCTCTGGCTTCAGCTAAGATGAAATAGTCCGCATCGCTTCTCAGCAAGTTTTTGGAGATTCTTCTCAAATCCTCGTTGTCTGCTAACAGTTGTATGATCGGTGCCTCCGGTATCATCAGATGCAAAGGTATTTCCGGATCTGTTTCTATCATTACTCCTTCCAGGCAGGGGTCTTCATAGCTCTGCCAAGTAGATAAAAAAGTAGTCTTAGAAGAACGCACTTGCCCCGCCACCACCAAATTGGGCCCTATATCAACCATCGCTTTGAACAGAGGTATTGCTTCCATGGGTATGGTACCTCTTTTAGCCTGCTCTTCGAAGGTATAATTGGGAATTATATATCTTCTGAAAACAACTACATCTTGCCCCTGCTTAGTCATCCCGCCGCTAAAAACCGTAACCCTGGTGCCATCAAGCAAGTATATCTCGTGAAAGCTTTTATCAAGGCGTTCCTGAGGCGTTAATAAAAGAAATGCCCTGATTAGCTGCTCTCTCCTGTGCTTGCTTATTTTTTGAGGCATTAGCCGCATGATGCCATCCTGCATGAAATATATCCTTTCTCCGATTATTTTTGCAGAGCTGCTTTGCTTAAACGGATGTGTGAACCATTCGGCAATTCCCGCCAAACCCCAATTCTCGTGATATACACCTTCGACAGTTGAGCTGTACCAGGGGGGAAGCAATGCAGCGTCCAGATTATACTCTTCCAGCTTTGCTTTTATTTTTTCCTTAAAGAACGCAACCTCATTAGCATATCCG
>CAYYHH010000194.1:0-4272 GCA_964471645.1 uncultured Oscillospiraceae bacterium | reverse complement strand
GACATTCCGGCGGTCTTGAAGGCATTTGCGGCGTAGTTTTGTACAGTCTGTGACGCTTCGCCGAATAACGTGTCCACACCGCCGACGAGCTGTTCGTAATCGGCATATGCTGCGATAACTTCCTTGCCGAGCTTAACGGCGGCGGCACCTGCAGCAACGGCGACCGCGCCCATCGCGGCACCGACGCCTTTTAATACACTGCCCAGCTTTTCGAATTTGCCACTGGATTTCTCAGCTTCATTGCCCGACTCTTTCAGTTCATCACCGAGATCATCAGCAGAGTCCGCCGTTTCCTCCAATTCACGTTCCATGTTATTGAGTTCTGCCTTTGCGTTGTTCAGCTGAATTGCCCAGTTCTGGGTGCGGCGGTCATTTTCGCCGAAGCTGTCGGCAGCATTTTTAAGGGCGGCCTCAAGAGTGGCTATTTTGTCCTTTTGTGCATCGATTGCCTTATTTAATACTTCATGACGTGCGGCAACCGCCTGAACGCTTTTATCATTTTTATCGAACTCGGAAGATACCAGTTTCATTTCCGAGCCGAGCACCTTAAACGACCGGTTGATATCCCTTAGGGCATTCTTGAATTCCTTTTCGCCCTCAATGCCGATTTTAAGTCCAAAATTGTCCGCCATAAAGCCACCTCCCTTCTAAACGAGTCCGCTTGGAATAATCTCATCAATCCCATATTCACGCTTTGGTTTTGCTAAACCATGGTACTGCTTGTAAACTTCCCACTGGTCGAGCAGATGGCCGAGGGGCATCAGCCAAACCTCCTGCTCGGGGCGGTGAAGGAGGGACACACCATAAAAAATGAGTCGGGCAAAGGATTCTTCATCGCTTACCCGACTGATTCGTTTTTTGAGGGTTCGTCCTCACTTTCCACATGGCGTTTTGTGCCTTTATACATAGCTTCCATAATGGCATTCTTGTACTCGCCCAACTCAAGCGGCGAGGTAAGCAGTTCCACTGTTTCCTCGGTCAGCAGTTCCCGCTTTTTAGACGGGGTATGAAGGTTATGAATTAATACCGACTGGTTAGCCAGTAGTGTAATGAGCCAGACAATCTCATCGAGAGCCATTTCGAAGTTCTCGGATTTCATTAGCTTTTCGCCCAAATTAGAAAGGCCGCCGTATCTCTTGGCGATCTCTTTGGTTGCTTTGGTGGTGAGGAGCATTTCATACTTTGTTTCGCCGATTTGTATCACGGCACTTCTTTCGTTTGCCATTATTCTTCACCCCCGCCGGTAACAGCAAAAACAGGCTCATAAACCTGCGTATACCAGCCTGTAATAACAGAGGCAGGTACACTTGCATCATCCTCGTTTACCTCCGCTTTCCATGGATGTTTGCCGTTGCCGTCCGGTTTGTTCCTGCGCAGTACCGTACCCTCAATGGTCGGTGTGGAAAAGGTGATGCTATCTCCTTTGGTCGCAAGGTTAGTCTCGGGAATACCGAATACCACACGATAAAGCCAGAAGTATCTGTATTTTCCGTTTGCCTTCTTTGCTCGAAAGCCCACTGCGACAGCAGTGCCGCCGTCTTCGCTGCCGGAGATTACCACATGGTTGTCATCAATCTTCGCCCCGGTTAAATCCTCGGCGGCACTAATGCCGATATCGTCTATGCCAAGAGACAGTTTACCGCTCTTGAATTCCTTTACAATTTCTGCGGGGCTATCGTCTGCGAAAAGTGTTGCTTCCGCAAGCTCGACGGATAGATCCGCTTTTATTGCTTTTGCCAATGGAACAGGAATGCCGTAGGTTTCATCACCATTTGCATCCTCTGTGATTTTTGCGTAATAGAGCTTATCCAGCCCAATAGTAGCCATAGATTATTCCTCCTCAATTTGTTAATCATTCTCGCCGTCAGGCGAAATTGGGTCCAACATCATACCGGTTGCCACGTCAATGGCATAATGGTGATAGCCGGTATCGTCCTCGTAGCCGATATACCGACGGTCAGTTATGGTGAACGCCGCTCCAAGCAGGGCGGCGGTAAGTTGGTTCTTGCGTTTCATGTAGTTGCCCTTGCTGAATAGGGATATTCGCACCTCGGACACATCGATGAGCGGTGCGTTGTCACCGAATAAGGCAAAGGTATCATTCATTGGTGTGAGAACAAGATACTCATAGGGAGGCACACCGCTGAATATACCTGTTTCCACAGGTAGGATAGGAGAAAGTAATGTATTTAATTCTTGCAAAATGCTCATATACGCTCCACCTCCTGCTCGAACTTTTCCTTCATTGCTTTAATGGCAGCGCCTTTTGATTGGGCTCTGGCGGGTTTCATAAAGGGTTTTGGCGGTTGACCGTGCTTACCGTATTCAAGAACGCTTGCAATCATGGCGTTGCTTTTGCTGCCACCCGGGCTCCGGGCGTCGGAACGAGGCTCGGAAAATCCTACTTTTACATTAAAATTCCCGTCCTTATCTTGTCTTGCCGCGGAAACGCCCAATGCTGAGATTAACTCACCCGTGGAGCGACTTTCTCTTTTTGTGCCTCGACCGATAACGGCTTGTAGGTTGGACTTGACTTTTTCCTCCACGATCTCGCCGCCCGCCTCCAGCACCTTTGGTAAAATTTCATCTGTTTTTTCTCCGAGCCGTGAAAGTTTCAGAAGAAAGTCCTCCGGCATTTTGATGTCGCAACGAGCCATTTATTTCACGCTCCCTTCCAACTTCTCACAAAGTACCTCGATATACATTCCGCGTCCGCGCACATCCTCTACACTGACAATGTTATAACGACCGTCTGCATCAGAGATAAAAAGCGTGGTGTCCACGGTCAAGTCAGGAATTTTGCGGAACTTAAATATTGCCGATACACTCGAAAATGCGGCACTTCCTATAATCCGTTCCCATTTGGCGCTTGTGTTGCGTGTTTCTTTATAGGCACGAACCGAAGCAAGAATTCGGTCGCCCTTAGTGACAAAGCCCTCTGCGTCCTTGATGGGTTCGGTGGTGATGATGTCGATAAAGGTATTCATTTTTCCGTAGCTCATTTTCACACCTTCCAATCTCGGTCAAGCTTTAGAAGAAGATTAACAGTATTCCACACCTGCTGTCCTGCCTGCACATTATCCGCAAAAAAGCCACCCGTACTGCCGTCCCGTGATTCATAAAAATGAGAAGACAACATAATGACGGCCTGCTCTGTGGTAGGTGGCATTGGATTGTCTTTGTAATAGTTTTCCGGCAGATGCTGATAGCTCTCGGCATAAGATACGGCGGCGGTGATGTACATCTGAAGAAGTTTATCGTCTGCCGTATGCTCAAGAATGAGATTTGCTTTAACCTTTTCAAGCAGTGTCATGCCGCCACCGTCCTTTCTCTATTCATCTTCCGGTTCAGCGATTACCACAGTGAAGGTCGCTTCGGGATAGCCGGAAGCCCACAGGGTGAAGACCTTCGGCGTATTTATGATTTCATCGCATTTTAGCCACATGACGATATCTCCGGCTGAACCACCGACAGCAGTTGCTTCCGTATCGTCAGCGGCTGTAAGTTGTGAGCCGTTGTACTTGACTGCAGTAATATCCGATAGTCCTGTGGTGATGAGCATACCAATCCACTTGTGTGTGCCCTGTGCCGGATTGGAACTCGGAAAAGAAATCAGCTCCGATACGGGAACGGCAACGGTAATCACATTGTCTTCTATAGTTATACCGCTGACCTTACTTTGATTAGAGACCAAATCCTCTCCGGTTGGGGTAGGAATCTTGGCAACAGAAACATTCCATGCATCAGGAGTCATTAGCCCTGCGTCTTTCAGCTTAAGAAGCAGGTCGTTAAAATCATCCTTTATTCCAGACACGGTAGTGGCTGTGCTGACGGCTTGATTTGTGGCAGAAGGAAGCCCCATTACAGAGGCTCCCTCCTTTATTTCAAGCGCACCGCCAATTACAGTTTTCTCGCCGCCTTGTTCGGTGTAGTTTTTTGTGTTGTAACTCATAACGCACCTCCGTTAGGCTTTCTGCTGAAGTACCTTAATGGCTTCAGGCAGAATTAGTTTTCCGTCAACACGCTGAGTAGCTACAAAACCTACCTGGCCGGTTACGGCATATAGCTCATTAAGCCTCTTAAATACACGACCTTGACGGTCAGCCACCCAGTAATAGCTAAAGTCACCGAAAGCTATTGTCTTTGCTCCGGCTTCAATTGCAGGTACATAAGAGGATGTGTAGAGTGGACGGTTTAGAATGGTATCCGGAGTTTTTGCCTGTATAGATGGCTGCCATAGGTACTGACCTTGACCGTCTTTCAGCTTGCGAA
>CAYYHH010000193.1:1242-4312 GCA_964471645.1 uncultured Oscillospiraceae bacterium | reverse complement strand
AAGTCATTTTTTGAGCATTAATTCAATTAATTTAAAGCAATCTTCAATTATTTTCCAAATAGGTTTCAATTACTTGAAAATTTGTTCTGAAACCGTCATTTTAATCCCGAATTCTTAAATTAATTGAAATTCTGTTCATTTTGATTGATTTTGATTCCTTTGATTCCTTTGATTCATTTTGATTGTGCGGCGCGCCAATAGTAATAATAACTGTAGAGCATTATAGCACAACATTATTTTTATAATTGTCCAGATTACTATTGAAAAATTTACTCGAGTAGGGTATCATAGTTTTCGAGTCAATTTTTATGCGGGTGTGGTTCAATGGCAGAACGTGGCCTTCCCAAGGCTAAAGCGAGAGTTCGATTCTCTTCACCCGCTCCATATCTAATATTAAAATGGATATCATGAGCTTGAAAATCGTGGTATTCATTTTTTATTAAGGTAGAGCTTTTCATTATTTTTTGATAGAATAATTTTAATAGAAGTACGGGAGATTTTTGCTATGAAAATATCGAATCTATCGCCCTTGAGGTTAAAATGAATACTCCTATTAAAGGAGCAGCGTTTTGGGCCTTGGCAGCTCGTGATATGACTGACGGCAGTGATATTGACATGCCAGTAGAATTCTTACCTGATATACGGTTGCGCATAGCTAACGGGATCTAATGCAAAGATAATTTATTATATAATAGGGAGATTAAGCATGAAAAAATTTAGCATCTGTCTTTTAATGTTTGTCATTGCCTTTGGAATGTTTGGTTGCTCTCAAAACAATGAAACAGCCATTGTGAATACCTTTGAACAAACACCCTCTGATCTTATCGAGGAATACGTTGAAAACGCCAAAGAAGTCATATCAACTACGTATTATGAGATGAGCGATGGTACTTGGAAAACGGACGATCACACTTATAAATATAAGCTGGTAATAACCGGCAGACTAAACAATGCAGCCAAAGATATTACCTATACAATCCTTAGTAATATAGAATATATCACATTTGAACAAGCGTGGAAGGCAAGTGGTCTAAGCAGTAATATGGATGATTATTTTAAAGCTGAGGAGGCTATTTTTGTAGCCACTCAGGTTAACTAAGTATATTCATTAATTACTATCAAAGATTCATTATGGATTGCCCACAGCGAAAATGAGCGGTTGGATACGGTGATATTCACTCTCGGGGCTTCACATAATTCAACGTGTAGATAGTGCTGTTACTCTGCGCTTTCTTTTTCCACATCCTTGCCACCGTTTTTAATTGGAGCAATTTGAATAGACCCATATTTATTCTTGATGCTTATCAAATGCTTATCTCCTGGGACATTTTCATGCTTACTCAGGATATTCGCTACACTTCCCATTTCAGATGCGGCTGTTATTTCGTAATTATCAAGTGAGGGATCCATATATATCCGGATCTCACCGCCGGTGCTTTCGATCTGCATATTTCCATTGATTTCGGTGATATATACGGTAATATCTCCGCCTTCGCTGACGATAGATCCCGCCCCGCAGAAATCTTCTATAAGGATATCACCTTCCAAAGTTGAAATTTTGGCATTTCCGGCAATTATTCTGTCACAAGAGATTCCGGTATCAAAACTTGTTAATTCCATTTTTTCGGCACGTAACTCACCAACATCCAGGCTCAGATACAAATCCGTTGAGCATAAGTTGTAATGATAGGGACTATAAATACGGGGTTTGTAGCCGGTTATAAATAATTTGTTGAAAAAATGCTTATCAGTATCCAAAGAAATGCCGATACTGTAGCCTTCAATCTTTACATCGCCGTGATATGAAACCGGCATATACAAATCCATATAGGATTCTGGTCTGAGACCGCCTCCGATAGATACACTTTTGTCTGATATCGTGGTAGTAGCCGCATATCCATCTGTTCTATCTCCGCCTTTGGAGCGATATTCTTCGTATGTTAACAGGTTTTCATTTTTGGGTTTCTTCTCCATTTCCGCGGCTGAAATTAAAGAAATGTGATCATTGGTCCATATGGAGAGTTGTTCAATCTCCAACATGTCAATCGCCCCTGTACTCATCCTTCTGGGATCGTGGTTGTCATTACAAGCGGTTGCTAATGTGAGCAGGGTCAATACAGTAATAGTAAGTATCAGTTTCCGTTTCTGTTTCATCGAATCTTTTCCCTTTCTCATAAAATTTGCGCACAGGAGCCGCATATAGCTATTGACTATTATATCAGTTCAACACTACCAATTAAAGGCAAACACAAAAAAGGTTTGCCCGCCAAAAAAGAGCCAAAAAAGCTGACAAAGTATCCCTCGATAGGCTTAGCGGTCAGTTGCTTTTTGATGCGAGGTTGTCCCTGCTGGCAAAGTTTTCTACATTAATAAAGTCAATTTAGGCAAACAATATTCCTGTGAACTTAATTATTATCGATAAAAAAATCTGATACTGCGTAACATCTGAATGATTGTTACGGATGCGCCGAATATTTTTTTTAAATGAAATGGCCTGCGGCCCCCGACAACGCCGCAATTGGAAAAATGCAAGTATATGTAAACTTTTTAGGCGTTACAGAGCACTAAGCGGAGGTTGGGATTGCTAGTTAAAAGGGATTGTTGATGGTTGGCCGATTATAAAAAGAGTTGCTGATAGCTGAAAGCTACATTGGAAGGAGCTGTGAATGGATCGCGTTCTGGAATATTTTTTAGTATATACGTTGGGGGCTGTGACTTACGGTATGATGGAAATCCTGTTCAGGGGATTTACCCATTGGACCATGTTTATGGCGGGGGGGCTTTGTTTCACTATACTTTACCATATTTTCAATAAGAGAAAAAGGTATTCTCTATTGATGTATTGTCTTATAGGCACATCGGTAATAACCGGTGTTGAGCTGGTCTTTGGGTGTGTATTTAACCTTGGACTGGGTTGGAATGTATGGGATTATTCCCATTATCCGATGGATTTTTTGGGCCAGATATGCCTGTCCTTTACTTTGCTCTGGTTCATATTGTCGGCCCCGATTTTATGGATTGCAAAGGCATTGAAGAAAAGAATAACAGGAATGTACCTGAAGGCCTGAAA
>CAYYHH010000193.1:0-1232 GCA_964471645.1 uncultured Oscillospiraceae bacterium | reverse complement strand
AAAGCTACTAAGCTTGAAACCGAAATTAAAGGGATTAAACGGGGAATTCCCATTCCTTTGCTTCTTCTTCCCCTCTGAGTATTCGCAGGGCACCAAGAGTCAGCGATTCCATCTCATTTTCACCGGGGTAAATCACCACAGGAGCTATAAATGAAACCCGCTTAGATACCATATCGGTGATCATCCCGGAATATGCCACACCGCCGGTCAGGATTATTGAATCGATAGGCCCGTCAAACACGGTGCATATATTTCCTATACCCTTGGCAATCTGATAACCCATTGCCTCGTAAACCAGTTCAGCGTGTTTATTGCCGCCCTCTATCATCAGTTCTACCTGACGGCAATCGGCGGTACCTAAATGAGCCTTCAGTCCGCCGCCTCCCCGGATTTTTCTGAGGACCTCACCTTTTGTGTATTTACCCGAATAGCACATTTCGACTATGAAATTCAGAGGGAGGCTGCCTGAGCGTTCTGGTGAAAAAGGACCCCCGTCATCACTTATGGAATCGATTATTCTGCCTTTCTGATGGGCACTTACGGATATTCCGCCTCCCAAGTGGGCGATGATGAGATTGTAATCCCCATAGGATCCACCCCTTTCTGCAGCATATTTCCTTGCCATTGCTTTTGTATTTAGGACATGGGAGAAATTCCTGCGGGTAAATTCCGGCATTCCTGTAACTCTGGCCAGATCGCAAAACTCATCTGAGGAGACAGCATCGTATATGTAGGCCGGTATGCCCAGTGGTTCGGCTATGGAAGAAGCTATTAAAGCACCCAGGTTTGAAGCATGGTCAATCATTTTATCACTGTAAATAGTACTTTTCATTGCCTCATTTATCAGATAACCGCCGGCGGAAACGGGGGGTAACATGCCCCCTCTGCCAACGACTGCAGACAGCTCAAATAAGTTGGTTTTCTGCCTTTCCAACTCCATAAGAACGACTTTTGTCCGAAAATCTAATTGCTCGGTTATCTTTTCATAGTCTTTCAGCTCCGTAATGCTATGATCTATACTTGTACAAAATAATTCGTTCTCATTTTCATAAATGGCTATTTTCGTACTGGTGGAACCGGGATTGATGGAGAGAATAAGGAATTTCATCATCATCAGTCCTCCTTGTTATTTTTCGCTGCCAGTGCTGCGGCCAAGGCAATTGAATTAAGTTTTCCCTCGATATTCTCGGCTCTGGACGTCATGACAATAGGGTAGCCGGCACCCAGGATCA
>CAYYHH010000192.1:0-4332 GCA_964471645.1 uncultured Oscillospiraceae bacterium | reverse complement strand
GCGGGTATATTATTACGAAAACGATATCTTCTCAAATATATCAAAACTGACCCGACCGGGAGGTAAACATGGCATCGACCAAATCCAAAATATTGACGCTGTTGGAGCAGAATCGCGGACAAACTTTATCGGGTGCGGCAATTGCAGAATCATTGGATCTTTCCAGATCAGCGATTTGGAAAACTATTGAAGAGCTCCGCAAAGAGGGATATGTAATCGATGCTGTTACCAACAGAGGATATTCTTTAACCTATGACAGCGACATCTTATCAACGGAAGGATTGCTGCATTGGGTAAGCAATCCCCTCATGAAAAAAGATAATGTCCTAGTTTACAAAACCATTGGTTCGACCAATCAAGAGGCAAAGAAATTGGCGGCGGCGGGAGCCGGCCATGGCACCGTTATTCTGGCAGAGGAACAGACCGAAGGCCGTGGCCGGCGGGGCCGCAGTTTTTTCTCGCCTAAAGGAACCGGTCTGTACATGAGCGTAATACTGCGCCCCGGCAGCGCTGTCACAACAGCGGGAATGGGGATTGGAGCTGCTTCCGCCGGCCCGGGAGCGGAACCTGTTCCTGCCTCTTCCGCCGCCAACCTGGGGGCGGAGCTTGTCACCGCCGCCGCGGCTGTTGCCGTATGCCGCGCCCTGAACCATACCTTGAAGATAAAGGCAAAGATTAAGTGGGTCAATGACATATTTATAGAAGACCGCAAAGTTTGCGGAATTCTTGCGGAAGCCTTGTCCGACATGCAAACAGGTTCAATTGAATGTATTATTCTGGGAATCGGACTCAATGTTTTTACAAAACAGGATTGTTTCCCCGATGAAATTCGCCGGACTGCGGGAACGTTGGCGCCTGAAACCTCAGTCCCCTTCACACGCAATCAATTGGCTGCATCGATATTGGACGAACTGCTGGACCTTCTTCAAAATGGTTCTAAGCAGGGATTGATCGAAGAATACAGGGCTCTCTGCTTTATCCCCGGAAAGCCGATAACCGTTCACAAAGTCAATGAAAGCTACGATGCCATTGCTTTAGACATCGATCCTGAATGTGGGTTAGTAGTCAGAAAGATCGATGGATCTACGGAAACTTTACGCTCAGGCGAGGTCAGTATCCGACAAAAACCTTTGACGGGAGCTGACAAGTTATAATTTGCTCTGCTGCTCAAACACGAATCAAAACAGGAACAAACGGGGAAATGCCATTTTTCTTAATGCCATTTTTGATATGTGAATCGCAATGTCATGATAGCATATCAAAACAGGAACAAACACAAATAAGAACAACAAGAATAAACAGAGGAATGTCCATGTCAAAAAGATATAATGCGAAACCGTTGATACTCAGCTCCTTCTTTGCGGCACTGACCGGAATCGCCTCAATGATTTCCATTCCGCTTCCTTTTTCACCGGTCCCCGTCAACCTGGCCCTTTTGTCTGTTTACCTTGCAGGGGGACTTCTGGGGGCCAAAAACGGCGCCATCAGTCAAATCATTTACATATTGATGGGAGCCGTCGGCTTGCCGGTTTTTCACAATCTTACCGGAGGCCTTGCCGTATTGACAGGACCGACGGGGGGATACATCATAGGCTATGTATTGGCTGCTTACCTTGTTGGCTTTTTTTATAGTTTTATAAATAACCGCAGCAGCAAAAAAAACTATAGCAATCCAATGTGCAATCTAAAATCTATGGGCTTGACTGTCGGTATCCTGATCGGTCTTACAACTTGTTATACATTAGGCACCTTATGGTTTATATATTTAACCGATTCTACAATTCCTTCGGCATTGCTATTATGTGTTATTCCGTTTCTGCCGGGTGATGCATTAAAAATCATTGCCGCCCTCTTTCTGATTAAAAAGCTGTGCCCCATCATCGGGAAAATAGGCTGATCGAATATCTGCATAGAAGCCAAAACCGTCTTTGCCGCTTTTCTTGACCCAATACAAGGAATCGTCGGCATTTTTATACAAATCCATGTATGTAGTCCCATCCCCGGGATAAACAGCAATCCCTATGCTCAGGCCCATCTGGTGCTTTTCTTTTATCAAGGTGCGGATGGTGTTTATTTTTTCCTCTACAAAAGGATTATCGGGAATATCTTTTATGAATATCATAAACTCGTCTCCGCCTATCCTTCCGACAATGTCTGTACTGCGGAACTGTTCCTTTAGAATATTTGATACATCGATTATCACATGATCGCCATAAATATGCCCTTTCGTATCGTTCACAGATTTAAATCCGTCAATATCTATTATGATAAGAGCATGATTCCCTTTTTCTTCCCGCTCTATTAATTTAGAAATCTCCCTCTCTGTAGCCTGCTTGTTCAGCAGACCTGTATAGCTATCGGCCTTGGCCCTGGCCTTCAGCAGCGCTATTGCCTTTTTCTCATTGTCGACATCCAGCGCCCTGCCTATGCTTCTTACCGCCCTCCCATTGTCATCAAAGAACAAACTTTCCTCAATGCGATACCACGAATACCCTCCTTCGGCAGTTTTAAAGCGGAAGTCCCCGGTAATCTTTTTTGTGTTCGGTGGAATTTCCGTATGCATCCTGATGAAAGCCTCCCCATCTTCCGGGTGAATAAATCCCGATTCTACAATAGAATGTGGGAAACCTTTTTCTTCCGGTGTAAAGCCTTTCCAGGCTGCGGTATCTCCGGGAAATATGATAGTTCCCCCCAGCAGATCCGTCTCAAATATTATACTGTTGGAAAGAGATGTGACAATCCGCATACGTTCCTCGTTCCACAACAGCTCCCTGTTTCTTTTGAGAATCCCCGATCTTATCTGTCTTTCTCTTATAATTATGGCAAATACTGCGGGTATCATAGCTATTATTATGCCCAGGCATAATACGAGGGCATCGGTGAAAAGTTCGTGGGATTTCTTTTTTAAAAAACTGTGGGGTACGCCGCAAATGGCGTACCAGTCGTTGATTTCCAAAGGCATATAGTAGGCACTCTGCTCGGCACTGTCATATATAAAGGTAAAGTAACCGTTTTGCCTATGCATCATGTCATTTTTCAGTCTCTCTTTGCTTATGCTGCTCTCTCTATCCGCATCCGTCAGAAAATCTAAAATGTTATTCTCACTGATAGGGAGATTGTTGTTGAGAGGTTCCAGCAGTATATCACCGTTTCCTGTAACTACATATGTATATCCACGTCCGTCGAAAGAAGAAATATCGATCAGTTTTTGAAAATCTTCCACCTTTATCGCCGCACCTATTGCTCCTTGCGGTCCATGTTCGCCATAGATCGGACTTGAGAATACAAAGACATCATCACCGGTGGCTCTGCTTTTCAATATCTGAGATATATTACTGTAACCTTGCATAGCTTTTTTAAAATAGTACCTGTCGGAGATATTTACATACTCCCCATCGTTATTTACAGAGTTTCCCACATGGTCCGACACATAAACCGATGTGAATTTCGAGGTCGACTTCATATGGCCCAGAAGTTGAACAATGTGCTCTGATCCCAGCATATCGTCTATGCCTCCCGCATATCTTGCGGCAGGCGCCAGCGTTTCCCATTGACTTCCGATTTTGTTCTGTAAAATCTGAGTGATGCTTTTCGAAACATCCCTGAGCGACGTAGCCGCATGCTCTTCAATGTGTTTGTCGATATTTCCAAGAAAATAAAATAGGGAAATCGTAACAGCGGCTATAATCCATATAGTCGCCAACACTGCAACAGACCAGAATTTAACCCCGCTTCGTTTTTTCATTGCAACACCTGATATAATTCTGCGAATAATAATAAAACGATTCATAAAACCGGGTGCTACGAAATCATTTTTGAGTTCATAAATCTTAAGAATACTTTAACATAATTTCAAAAGATTACAATTACATTTTGTAATTTATATTAACATCTTTACTATTTGTTTATGAATATCAGACCGGCAACACACAGAACTATACCCATCAGCTGCTGCAGCGAAATTTGTTCCTTGTAAAGAAAATAACCCACAACGATCAATGCAGCCGCCAGGAGAATATTGCAGATCAGAGAGCCTATGCTGATATTCCATCCTACTCTGTAAAGCAGAATGAAACCCGCCTCCAGGCCTACAATGCTGAAACCTAATACTATAGGCGCCCAATTGATCAGCTTAAATTGTGACCCCAGATCTCTCGATGGATCGGTAATTAAAAAAATCAATAATGCAAAGGCGGCACCAACCAAATAAGTAACTATTATTCCCACCATAGGGTTCAACTGCTTTGGTATGCTCTTAGCGCATATGTGATACACCACGTTGGAACTGACCACCATAAATATTGGTAAATAAAATTTGAACATAGCAATCCC
>CAYYHH010000191.1:3986-4384 GCA_964471645.1 uncultured Oscillospiraceae bacterium | reverse complement strand
AGGCCGAAACCCTGATAGAAAATGATGACATTACTGTAAAGGCGAAGGTCAGGGCCGACGAAATCATGCGTGTAGCCGAGGCCAACGTCAGAAGCCTCAAGCTCAGCACATTTGATTATATCGACAGTATTCTTTATAATTTTCAGGATAAAATGGATCAGCTGAATGGTGTTTATTTCACTGACATGTTCAACGAACTTCAAAAAACATTCGACGGAATTAACACGACTTTGAACGAAAACCGGAACGAGATCAAAGATATGGCATACAATACCCAACTTGAGGAAGAAGAGTAACCTCAGGGGTCCATGCGTAACAGCAGGGGCAATAGTATTGAATATTTTTCAGGCCCCGCGAATATTATTGACTATGAAAAAGTCAAAATGTTCTTATGATAA
>CAYYHH010000191.1:0-3976 GCA_964471645.1 uncultured Oscillospiraceae bacterium | reverse complement strand
TTTTTTTTCCGTCTTTGGTTTTAGGGTCCGCCAGGAGGGGGATAGCCCTATGGGCGGATTCTGTGCTGCCGGCTTTATTGCCATTTTTTATATGTGCTGACTTTATGGTCTCTCTGGGGATACCCTCGCTGATTGCAAAATATTTCGAAAAACCTTTCCAAAAGCTCTTTGGAACCCCGGGGTCTTCTGCATTTGTATTTATTATCAGCATTACTTCCGGCTATCCCGTAGGTGCGAAAATTATCGGCAGTATGCGGCGGAGGGGTGAATTGACCGACAGGGAAGGCATTTCCATGCTCTCCTTTTGCTCCACATCAGGCCCACTGTTTATCCTCGGAACCGTGGGCGTCGGGATGCTGCATTCTGCGGAGGCCGGGGCGGTGATAGCACTTTCACATTATATCGCGGCACTGCTCAACGGAGTCGTGTTTCGCCTTTTTAACGGCAGACCAAACGATTGCCGAACCGGTAAACGAGCCTGCGCCGTTTATTCTGATCCTGACCGGGTCGACAGATCAAAGAGCGTTCTTGAACTTTTGACAGATTCTATTGTATCGTCCCTTAAGGTTCTCGGGATAATATGTTGTTACATAGTAATCTTTGTATATTTAACGGACCTGTTGGAAATGTCGGGGGCCTTAAATATTTTCGCCGACAAATACAGTGTGGGCTTTTTCAAGGGATTGATCGAGATGACAATAGGTGTGAGTGAGATATCTGCGGCGACGGATATAGGATTAAGGGTGAAATGTGCTTTGGCGGCCTTTCTCGTCTCTTTTGGAGGGATCTGTATACGTGCACAATCGATGAGCGTGCTAAAAGGATTGAATATACCGCTGAGTGCCTATCTCAAAATTAAAATATCACACGGAATAATAGCAGGTTTATTGGCATACTTATGTGCCCCTTATCTTTTGAATAAAGCCGTCCTCAGCGTAGGGCTGTTCCGTATGTCACAAAGTGCCCTTCGTCCCGGATTCCTGTTACAATTGCTATTTTCTGCCGGGATGATTATAATAATACTGATTCTGTTTATATTCACTGTTTTGATCAATGGTTTGATTTCACGCAGAAAGGGATCCTCCGATTGAATAATATAGGAATAATAGCCGAGTATAATCCATTTCACAACGGCCATTTGTACCATCTTGAAGAAACGAAAAGATTGGGACAAGCCGATAATGTAATTGCGGTAATGAGCGGAGATTTTACCCAGAGGGGTGAACCGGCAATTTACAATAAATGGGTCAGGGCGGAGATGGCGGTGAACAACGGGGTCGATTTGGTTATTGAACTTCCATTTGTGTTTGCCTGTAATAATGCCGAATATTTTGCCTCGGGCAGCATGGGTATTCTCAACTCCTTAGGGTGTATTTCGCACTTTTCGTTCGGTAGTGAATCCGGGGCTATATCCCCGCTGCGGCAAGCAGCTGCGTTGCTTGTAAACGAAAGCACGGAATTTAAGGAAGCTCTTAAAGAGTTTCTTAATCAGGGAATGTCCTATCCCAGAGCCCGGTATGAAGCGCTAAAAAAGACAGAAGGAAAGGATGTTGCCGATGTAGTCAGACAGCCGAACAATATCCTTGCGGTGGAATACCTGAAGCAATGGTTACTCAATGGCTATCAAATGAAACCTATCACTGTCAAGAGATCGGGCAGAGGCTATCATGACAAAGAGGTCGGAGAGACTTTTTCCAGCGCAACCGCAATAAGAAAGGCGATCAGACAAAAGAACGGCATGGCCGCCGTCAGGCCATCGGTGCCAGAGGAGACGTACCGCATCATGAATATGACGGAGCATATTCCCGTAACTGATTCTGAAGGCCTGTTTCACCTGATGATGTATAAGATATTAACCTCGGCCAACGAACAACTTTCCGAAATCCTGTCAGCCGGTGAGGGGCTGGAAAACAGCTTAAAGAAGTCGATAATAAAAAGCAGATCCGCCAAGGACATTGTGGAGCAAACCCTTTCAAAACGATATACCGAGACCCGAATCAACAGGCTGCTGATCCACACTTTGGCATCCCTGACAAAGGAAGATTTTTTTCGATTGATTGCTGATCCTCCGCTTTATGCCAGGGTTTTAGGCTTCTCCGATAAAGGTGCGGGGCTGATCCGTCATATCAAAAAAACCGGATGCTCGTCAATCCCCATAATAAGCAATATCAACAAAGAAATCATGCCCGGACATCCATCGACGGATCTTTTGAAGTACGATATATTGTCTGCAGATATTTATAATCTGGCTCATTTTAATAACATTTATAAATATTCAGATCATGTCAGCAAGCCCTTCCACGGTTAAAAAATTGCCATTCATCTCCTGTTCACGCACGCGCAATGTCATTTAGCTAAACCGGAAGATGATTGCTATGCGGTGATTTGGCAGACATTTAACATTCTTATAGATTTTGTATTAAAATAGAGTTATAATTAATTTTGGTATGTTTAGCAGGTCGGCGGTCTTTCAGTACGAGCCGAAAAGGTCTGCCGGTGGAATACGTATTCAGGTGAAAAGGAGTATTATAATGAAGGTATTAGTTGTAAACTGTGGGAGTTCATCGCTGAAATATCAGGTTTTGGAGATGGATGACTCTGCTTTGCTGGCAAAAGGGCTGGTCGAGCGTATAGGCATTGACGGTTCTGTTATGAAACATGAGAAAATCGGGACAGAAAAGTATATCCTGGAAGCGCCGATGAAGAACCATAAAGACGCTATCGGATATGTGCTTGAAGCACTTATCGATGATGTACACGGTGTTGTTTCCTCAATGGATGAAATCGAAGCCGTGGGCCATCGGGTAGTTCATGCAGGTGAGAAATACGCTTCCTCTGTCCTTATAACAGATGATGTTATGGCGGCTCTTGAGGAATGTATAGATCTTGCACCTTTGCACAATCCCCCCAACATTTTAGGTATCAAAGCCTGTCAGGAACTCATGCCCGATACGCCGATGGTAGGAGTGTTCGATACGGCCTTCCACCAGACCATGAAACCGGAAGTTTATCTTTATGCCATTCCATATGAATATTACGAAAAATATAAGATCAGGAAATACGGTTTCCACGGAACCAGCCACAAGTACGTTTCGATGAGAGCCGCCGCTTTACTGGGCAAGGACATAAAGGACGTGAAAATAATTACGTGTCATCTGGGTAACGGCGCAAGCTGTGCTGCAGTAAAGAATGGTGTGTGCATCGATACCAGCATGGGCTTCACTCCCCTCGACGGTTTGGTAATGGGCACCAGATCAGGGGCAATAGATCCTGCGGTAATCACTTTTATAGCCGAAAAAGAAGGCATAGGCGCCGATGAGGTAATAAATATCTTAAACAAAAAGTCCGGTGTCGCCGGAATTTCGGGAGTCAGCAGCGACTTCAGGGATCTGGAGGCGGCCGAATCCCAGGGGAATGAAAGAGCCTCTCTCGCTTTGAATATTTTCGCAACACGGGTAAAAACCTTTATAGGCAATTATCTTGCCGAAATGAACGGAGCGGACGCTATTGTGTTCACGGCGGGTGTGGGAGAAAACGATATAGGTATGCGAAAGCTGATTTGCTCTGACCTTGACAACCTGGGGATAGCGATGGATGACGAGAAAAACAATATCAGATGCGAGGAATGCATAGTCAGCAAGGATGATTCCAAGGTTAAAATAATGGTTATACCAACAAATGAAGAGCTGATGATCGCACAGGACACCGTAGAGATAATCAGCAAAATAAAATAAAATTTCATTGACAAAAGAATTCGGCACATGTATAATTTGTAACGTTCGTACACGAAAAAGGAGGTGTTAACGATGGCAGTACCCAAGAGAAGAACTTCGAGTGCGAGAAGAGATAAGAGAAGATCTCCTAATATGAAGATGGCAGCTCCTGCATTATCCACATGTTCAAAGTGTCACGAGCCCAAGCTTCCACATAGAGTATGCCCAAATTGCAACTATTACGATGGTAAGGAAGTTGTATC
>CAYYHH010000190.1:0-4423 GCA_964471645.1 uncultured Oscillospiraceae bacterium | reverse complement strand
ATTCCGGGAATGGATGGAAGCTACGGAATAGGTATGGCCAACCTGAAAAAATCCGTCGAAAGGGCGGTAGGGGCGGATATCCTGTTCAGCAATGATTAAACGATTAATGGATTGAAAGAAGGTGACTGAAAAAGTGAACCAGGGAAGAATAGTAAAAGTATCCGGACCGCTGGTGGTAGCCGAGGGCATGCAGAACGCAGATATGTTCGACGTTGTCAGGGTAGGTGAGCAGGGGCTTATCGGTGAAATCATAGAGATGAGAGGGGATGCCGCTTCAATTCAGGTATATGAGGAAACCGCGGGGCTTGGGCCCGGGACAAAGGTCGTAAGCACCGGAGTTCCTCTGTCCGTAGAGCTGGGACCCGGAATGATCGAAAACATCTATGATGGGATTCAGAGGCCCTTGACGGAAATAATGGAACTGTCAGGATCCAATATTAAGAGGGGTATAGACGTAAGACCCCTTCCCAGGGATAAAAAATGGACATTTGTTCCTACGAAAGAGGCAGGCGATCAGGTTGAAACCGGGGACATAATCGGAACTGTGCAGGAAACTATAATAGTGCAGCTTAAAATTATGGTACCTTTCGGCATTAAAGGCGTGATCAAGGAGATAAAAGGCGGAGACTTTACGGTTGAAGATGTGGTCTGCGTAGTAGAAAAAAGCGACGGAACATTTGCCGACATCACCATGATGCAGAGATGGCCGGTCCGCCGGGGAAGACCTTACAAAGAAAAACTGGTGCCTGAGATGCCGTTGCTTACGGGTCAGAGGGTAATAGATACGTTATTCCCCATATCCAAGGGAGGGGTAGCGGCAGTGCCGGGGCCTTTCGGCAGCGGTAAAACCGTAGTACAACACCAGCTGGCAAAGTGGGCCGATGCGGATATAGTTGTCTATATAGGCTGCGGGGAGCGGGGCAATGAGATGACTGACGTACTCATGGAGTTCCCTGAACTGAAGGATCCTAAATCAGGGGAGCCTTTGATGAAAAGGACCGTGCTGATTGCCAACACTTCCGATATGCCCGTTGCCGCCAGGGAAGCCTCAATTTACACCGGGATTACAATTGCAGAGTTTTACAGGGATATGGGCTATTCCGTCGCTCTGATGGCTGACTCCACATCCCGCTGGGCCGAGGCTTTGAGAGAAATGTCAGGGAGGCTTGAAGAAATGCCCGGTGAAGAGGGTTATCCCGCATACCTGGCATCCAGACTGGCGCAATTTTATGAAAGGGCAGGAAGGGTTATTTCCTTGGGATCCGAAGGGCGTGAAGGGGCACTTTCAGCTATAGGGGCCGTATCTCCGCCCGGTGGGGACATTTCCGAACCCGTTTCCCAGGCAACCCTGCGTATTGTTAAGGTCTTTTGGAGCCTGGATGCTTCGCTGGCCTATGCCAGGCATTTTCCGGCCATTAACTGGTTGTCCAGCTACTCGCTTTATGTGGATAGGCTGTCTAAGTGGTTTGCCGATAACGTTCACAAGGAATTTCCCGAGCTCAGGGGCGATACCATTAAGTTGCTGCAAGAGGAGGCCGAACTCCAGGAAATTGTACAATTAGTCGGTGTAGATGCTCTGTCATTCCGGGATCAATTCAAACTGGAAGCATGCAAATCGATTCGGGAGGACTATTTGCACCAAAACGCTTTCCACGATATCGACACTTATGCTTCCATGAATAAGCAGTATAAACTCCTTAAACTGATCATGGAATACTACCGAAAAGGCAGCGATGCAATAGATAATGGCGCTGAATATAACGAACTGGTATATATGCCCATACGAGAAACTATCGGAAGGTTCAAATATATCGAAGAAGCGAATGTAGACAAGCAATACGAAGCGTTGATGGAGGAACTGACCAAAGGAATCCAACAGCTGATCAGCAAGGGAGGTGAGCAGGATGATTAAAGAATACAGAACAATATCCGAAGTAGCCGGCCCTTTGATGTTGGTTAAAGATGTTGAAAATGTAACTTATGATGAACTGGGCGAGATTGAGCTTCAGAATGGGGAGACACGCCAGTGCAAGGTATTGGAGATAAACGGAAGCAATGCTTTGGTCCAGCTCTTTGAAAGCGCCGCCGGAATTAATCTTGCGGAAAGCAAGGTGAGGTTTTTGGGTCGCGGAATCGAACTGGCTGTATCGGAAGATATGCTCGGACGGGTCTTTGACGGACTGGGCAGACCGATAGACGGCGGGGCTGAAGTTATCGCAGATAAACGGATGGATGTAAACGGTCTCCCGATGAACCCGGCTGCAAGGGATTATCCGGCCGAATTCATTCAGACCGGAGTTTCTGCAATCGATGGGCTCAATACCTTGGTAAGGGGTCAAAAATTGCCTATTTTCTCAGGCTCCGGACTGCCCCATGCAGAACTGGCCGCACAAATAGCAAGACAGGCCAAGGTGCTCGGAGGCGGGGAAAACTTCGCCGTTGTATTTGCCGCTATCGGTATTACTTATGAAGAAGCGGAATTCTTCATTTCCGATTTTAAACGAACCGGTGCCATAGACAGGACCGTTCTTTTTACGAATCTGGCCAACGACCCGGCCATCGAGCGTATTTCAACACCGCGTATCGCCTTGACCGCTGCCGAATACCTCGCCTTTGAGAAGGATATGCAGGTACTGGTCATCCTGACGGATATAACCAATTACGCGGAGGCTCTCCGGGAGGTATCAGCGGCAAGAAAAGAAGTACCCGGCAGAAGGGGATATCCCGGCTACCTTTATACTGACCTGGCAACCCTTTATGAAAGGGCGGGAAGAAAGAAGGGGTATAGAGGATCTATAACTTTGATTCCTATCCTGACAATGCCCGAAGATGATAAAACACATCCGATCCCCGATCTTACGGGATATATTACCGAGGGTCAAATTATTCTTTCCAGAGAGCTTCACAGAAAAGGTATCGTACCGCCGGTCGATGTACTTCCATCGCTGTCTCGTCTGAAGGACAAAGGAATAGGCAAAGGCAAGACGAGAGAAGACCACGCCGATACAATGAATCAGCTTTTCGCAGTCTATTCGCGGGGAAAACAAGCCAAGGAGCTTATGGCGATTTTGGGAGAAGCAGCCTTGACCGATGTGGATAAGCTCTATGCAAAGTTTGCGGACGCCTTTGAAAACCAATATGTATCCCAGGGTTATGAGGCCAACAGATCGATTGAAGATACCTTGGAGATTGGTTGGAACCTGCTTGACATGATGCCGAGAAGCGAATTGAAACGTATTCGCGATGAATATCTTGATAAATACTTGCCATGCGTCTGCGATGTAAACAAAAAAGAATAGGGGGGTGACGCGGTATGGCACGACTAAACGTGAATCCTACCAGAATGGTTTTGACCTCTCTAAAAAAGAAACTTAACGTAGCTACCCGCGGCCACAAGCTCATGAAGGACAAGAGAGATGAGCTGATGAAACAGTTTCTTGAGCTTGCACGTCGAAACAAGGCGTTGCGTGCGGAGGTCGAAGGTCGATTGGCCGAGGTCTACAGGAATTTTACAATAGCAAATGCTGTCATGTCCTCTGAAATGATGGAGGAGGCTTTGATGTACCCCAAACAGGGTGTGTCAATAGAGTTGGACAAGAAAAATGTCATGAGCGTAGATGTACCCGTATTCAACTTTAAAAAGACTACTTCCGATCAGTCGGATATATATCCTTATGGATTTGCGACCACTTCCGGAGAACTTGATAAAGCTATCGCTAAACTGGCGGAAGTATTTCCCGTTTTGCTGGAGTTGGCGGCCATGGAGAAGGAAGCAGGACTGCTGGCCGAGGAAATCGAAAAGACCCGCCGTCGGGTAAATGCGTTGGAATATGTGATGATTCCCAACCTGCAGGAAACCATCAAGTACATCAAAATGAAGCTTGATGAAAATGAGAGGGGAAATCAGACCAGGCTCATGAAGGTCAAGGACATGATGCTTGCGGCAGCCATAAAGGAAAAACAGGCCGAATCTGCCGCAGCCTTTACCGAGTACGTCCAAAACCACTGAAAAGAACTATAGCCGTGAAGGTGTGTTGGGTAAAATACAATATGATCTAAAACCGCAGATGGGCCAATGAAATCTGCGGTTTTCATTATTACGGTGCAGTACCGTTACTGCTCATTACATCCAATTTGATCGGGGCGCACGATTCACACTCGGAGCGATTCGTGTTTCTGGCTTCTGCCGATCTGAACTCATTCCTTGAAGTCTCAAATAAACTAACAAAGTGCCAGTGTTTGATATTGCACCAAGGAATTCCGCCTCTTCAGGGGCGCACCACACAAAACTCAAGTCTCTCGTGCGCGCGGATCATGTGCCCTTCTGCAAGGTGCGGTACGGTATGCCGGATCCTTCCTCAAGTCTCCCTCGCGCGGATCATGTACCTTTGGTCTAAAGGGGGTGTTAACTGTAAATGGGTGT
>CAYYHH010000189.1:0-4437 GCA_964471645.1 uncultured Oscillospiraceae bacterium | reverse complement strand
AAACCCCGCGGGAGGAAGGAAGCGGAACGGTGGTCACGGATGACGTAGTTTTCCATCGTATATACGTAAGTGAAGAGGATAAAGAAGTTCTGGTGGTGGATTTAAAAAATATCGGTGGCAGTGGAGGATCGTTGCAAGAGGGTTTTTTCATAGGTCAGATAGTCGAGACGATGCTTAAAAATGTCTCTTTAAACGAGAAATATATCGATATTACAAAAGTACAATTCATGGTAAACAGCGAAAAGGTCGAAAGTCTCATGGGACACTTTGATGCATCCGAACCTTTTACGAGCCAGTTTTGATTTATGCAGGAGAGAGTAATGAAGGAATACGAAGTCAGAGATATAACACTTGCCCCTTTGGGGAGACAAAAAATCCAATGGGTTGCAGCTCATATGCCACTGCTGAGGGGGCTGGAAGAACAGTTCAAAAAAGACAAACCGTTTGAGGGCATCAAAATCTCCCTTTCCATACACCTGGAGGCTAAAACAGCCTATCTTTGTGAAGTTCTGGCATCAGGCGGCGCGGAAATGTCCGTGACAGGAAGCAACGTCCTTTCAACTCAGGATGATGTGGCGGCAGCGTTGACGGAAGCGGGGATGCGGGTATATGCTTACCACAAGGCTACAAATGAAGAATATCTGCAACATCTGGAAAAAGTGCTTTCGCAAAAGCCCAATATAATCATCGATGACGGCGGGGATCTGGTTACATTGCTTCACACAAAAAGGCCGGATTTGGCGGCTGAAGTCTGGGGGGGATGTGAAGAGACAACTACGGGTGTTATACGCATAAAGGCCATGGAAAGGGAAGGTGTTTTGAAGTTCCCCATGGTAGCTGTCAATGACGCCAAGTGCAAGCATTTTTTTGACAACAGATACGGTACGGGACAATCCACCTGGGACAGCATCATGAGGAATACCAACCTCATTATTGCAGGTAAACAGGTTGTCGTGGGCGGATATGGATGGTGTTCAAAAGGAATTGCCATGAGGGCAAAAGCTCTGGGGGCAAAGGTGATAGTGACCGAAATAGATCCTGTTGCGGCAATTGAAGCGGTTATGGATGGATTTACGGTAATGACCATGGAAAAAGCGGCACCATTGGGGGATATTTTCGTATGTGCTACCGGCAATAAGAAGGTGATTACGGTGGATCATATGCTAAATATGAAAGATATGGCCATTCTCACTAATGCGGGCCACTTTAACGTGGAGGTTGACATGGACGGCCTGGAGGCTGCCGCCGTTGAAAAACGTGAGCTTCGTAAAAACGTGACCGGATATCGTTTGAAGAACGGGAAACAGGTTTGTGTCATCGGAGAAGGAAGATTGGTGAACATTGCCGCCGCCGACGGACATCCTGCGGAGGTTATGGATATGAGTTTTGCGGTACAGGCATTATCGGCTCTTTATATTAAGGATCACAAAGGGACTTTGGGAAACAGTGTAATAGATGTTTCCGAGGAAATCGACACTCTTGTGGCCGAGAGAATGCTGAAAGCCTGGGGAATAAACATCGACAGGCTTTCAGAGGAGCAGAGGATATATCTTAACAGCTGGAATATATAATAATATTCAATCAAACATTTTAAATTTGTATTTGGCCCGCATCGGCAAAGCTTGCGGGCCGTTTCCTTTTATCCGGAATAGCAGTTGCAGAATATGAAAACCAGCAATAAGAAGAAAAAGAGTAAGCTGGTATCAATTCCACTTCCTCCTGAGAGGAGACCATCGCATCTACCTGACATCATTTACCACCTGCTTCTATATAATTTGTGCTTATTACCCCGGCAACCAAAAGCAGATATCTCTTCAGATGTCGGAGTAATTGTTTGTAGTATAGGATATTCTTAAGCAGGTCAAAGTGTGAACCCAAACAAAAAGCACGCACTTAAAATATTATGAGAACAATATCCGGTTTGCCCGGAGCTCACTCAGGTTAAAGAAGTTCTGCCAGGGTTTCCTTTATCCTTCTCAATGTTTGCCCCTCACCCATTATCTGCTGGATTTCCCAAAGGTCAGGTGAAGATGCTCTGCCCATAACCGCAATTCGGATGACTGTGCTCACATGACCCACGTGGCCCTTATAAAGATCCGGATTTTTTTTATAATCCTTAGGCTTGGGAGCATAGCCCAATTCCGCCCCTGATTCACGTATCTTATCGAACCATGATGACCGGTCATCGCTGTGATCATAGCTTATGATATAGGATTCCAATATCTTCCTGATGTCATCCTCGCTGATTTCTTCGGGGAATGGGTCCTGTTTTTTATAATGATCATCGAAGAAATAGCTGATGAAATCAAAGATCTGCTCGGCATATGCCAGATCCTTACGTGGTTTTTCGCCGTGCCTGTCCATGGAGAGTATGCGCAATAAAACGTCTTTTTTATCAGTAAAGAGTACCGCCAGTTCTTTTCGATAATGTTTTGCCCAGGCCAGAAGAAAGTCATATAGGTCTTTGTCTCCGATCCGGGATATGACTTCTTTGCTTACATCATTTAACTTGTCCAGATCGAATAAAGTCCCCGAATTGCTCATTTTCTCTGTTGTGAACTCAAATGTTTCCATGGGGCTGTCGGGATTTGCCAACCGCCATTCTTCATAGTTGGAATTCAGTATGGTCATGAGGTATTCCCTCACAGCAAGGGGATGGTAGCCAAGGCTTCGGTAATAGTTAAGGGATAGTTCAGGGTCCTTTCTCTTTGAGAGTTTCCGCTTGTTTTCTCCTTCTATCTTCATGAGCACCGTGGTATGGCAGTATATAGGCAAGGGCCTTTCTATGGCCCGGAAAAGGGCCACATGTATCGGAAGGGAAGACAGCCACTCTTCACCTCTGACCACATGTGTGGTCCCCATTAAATCATCATCCACAACGTGGGCGAAATGATAAGTTGGTATGCCGTTTTGTTTCAACAAAACTACATCGTGAAAGTTCTCCGGCATGGTAAGATGTCCCCTGATGCCATCGTCTATCCGGATGGTGCGCGCAGGATCGCCGTTGGATCGGAATCTCAGTACAAAGGGTGCTTTTTGCTCCAGCTTTTGACTGATATCATCCAATCCCAAGTTTCTGCAACGGGCAAAATTACCGTAATAGCCGGGATTATCACCGCTTTTTTCCTGGTGATCACGGATTGCCTGAATTTCCTCTTCGGTGCAGAAGCAGGGATATGCCAGGCCTTTTTCAACTAAGCGCTTTGCATAACTTTGATAGATTAATTTCCTGCGGCGTTGATAGTAAGGACCGTAATCTCCCGATTCCCCTTCAACGGTAACGCCTTCATCGAAATGAACGCCGAAATAATCCAAAGAATTGATTATGGCCTCAACTGCGCCTTCAACCTCTCTTTTTTCGTCGGTGTCTTCAATTCGCAGAAAAAAGATACCGTTGCTCTGATGTGCCAGCCTTTCATTGACAAATGCAACGTAGAGATTACCCAAGTGTATAAATCCCGTGGGGCTTGGCCCGAGTCGGGTCACTTTGGCACCGGCAGGCAGGTTCCTTTGCGGATACAGAGCCTCATAGTCCTCAGGGGTCTTATCAATATGGGGGAAAAGCAATTCAGCTAATTCCATGCGGTCCATTGATCCGGCTTGATCCATGGTCTTATTTCCCATCCTATCCTGATCCGTTAATCCAAATTGATCCATTGATTCAATAGTAGCCTTTGATGCAGCAATATCCTCTGATTCAGCAGAACTTGTTGTTCTATTTTGATCAGCTTTAGTCCCTGAATTTTTTTGACCCGGTATTTTTTTGTAATCCATTTACATTTATCTCCTGTTTGTATTTTATATAATAAGCGATGATGTGACCTTTAGCATCCGACACATCAACGTTTCAACCCAAAAGCATCCCAACATCCCGACCCATGAATAACATTACAACATCTGGACCCATCAATACCATCTTAACCCACATCGAACTATATTAATAACACTTAAAATGTTGACCCCATCAATATCATTTCAAAACATTGACCCATATCAATAGCATTTCAAAACATTGTCCCACATCAATAGCATTTCAAAACATTGTCCCACATCAAGAACATTTTAACATCTTATGCTATATTGTAGCAAATCACTGACTCGAAGGCTATCCATAACGTAAAAAATCATGGTTCATATATGAAAATAAGCTGTAGCAAATCGCTGACTTGATTGCTACCTATAACGAAAATCATGGAACATGTATGAAGATGAGCCGGATGTGCAAAATTGGAATTATGGTTTAGTAACGTTAGTAACGCTTTGTGGGGCTTAGCGGTGTTTGAATGCAAAATTTCAACTAATTCCAAAATTGTCTACTAAAAATTCATTTTGGGAGCAAAAATTCAAGTAATTTAAAGGATTTTTCAATTAATTCCCAATTACGTTTCAATTACTTGAAAAATTGCTCTGAAATCGTCATTTTAGTCCCGGATTCTT
>CAYYHH010000188.1:0-4448 GCA_964471645.1 uncultured Oscillospiraceae bacterium | reverse complement strand
TCTTTGCGCCGGCACAGTAGATCAATGTTTTCCCGATCATGTTGCCGGCATGGATATCCGGAACAATGAAGAGATCCGTCTCCCCGGCGATTTCGCTTTTTAGCCCTTTATGAAGAGCAGCTTCTTTGCTCAAAGCCACATCCAAGGCTACAGGCCCTTCTAAAATACAATCGGGAAACAGATTTTTCTGCCACATATCATATAGAGATGAAGCGTCTAAGGTAGCGGGAACTTTAGGGTCGATCATTTCATTGGCGGTGAGGACAGCCACTTTGGGTCGATAGATGCCAAGGCGATGAAGGGCAGAGACGCTATTTATTATAATTTGCTTTTTCCCGTCCAGATCAGGCGCAATATTCATTCCACCGTCGGAAAAAAACAGAAGTCTGTCAAAGTGAGGAACCTGAAATGCAGCAAGGTGATTGAGAAATCCCTTATTATTTGAATATTTTCCTTCCGAAAGTACAGATCTGAGAAATACGCTGCTGTTTACCATACCTTTCATCAAAAGGTCGGCTTCGCCGGTGCGAATCATTTTTATTGCCGACAGGCACGCTTCATATTCGTTAGTTTCATGGATGATCGAAACGGGGGAAGAAAGTCCTTCTTCCCCTAATATTTTTTCAATATGATCCCGATTGCCCACCAATACAGCCTGAGCATATCCTTCTTCACAGGCTTTTGCTACGGTTCGAAGGACCTCTTTTTCCTGTGCTACCGCGACACTTATAGTCAGCATATCGCCGTTCTTCAAATTCTGTCGTATGCCGTCATAGCTGTTTAGCATATGATTACCTCCCGCTTTGATACGGTGACATTTAAATAAGTTTATCCATTGGGAGCTGTTTTTTGTACGCATCCAGTAAGCGAGCTGATTTAGATACGTTTCCTATGAGGATCCCGCCGGTGAATCTGTCGTTGACAAAATATAACTTTTCGTAGGTATTTTTAGCCTCATCGTATATTTCCAGGCTTTTATACTTTAAGCGTGAATCTTTCCCCGGGTCGCCCACCGAAAAAAGGAAGGTCCCCATTCCGTTGAAAGAGGTGGCAGGAACTATGGTTTCATAAGATAAACTGTCGCCGGCAGCGTTGGCACCTGCAACCTTACCCATTGCTATGGCCTGGTTCCAAAGCCCGAAACTTTTGCCATCATAAATGGCACAGTCGCCGCAGGCGTAAATGTCCTTTTTGTTTGTTTCCATTTTTTCATTTACAGAAATGAAGCGATCGGCATCGACGCCGGAATCCTTTGCCACATCGACGTTAGCCCTTATTCCTGCGGAGAAAATGACCATTTGTGCATCTATGACAGTGCCGTCGCTAAGTTTTGCACCGGTAACTTTGCTGTTTTCTCCAACAAGGTCAGAAAAACCGATGCCGCTGTTGATTTCGATCCCTGCCTTTGCCGCATAGGAATGGAGTATTTCAGAACCTTTAACATCAAGTTGCTTGTTCATCAGATAATTCGAATTCTGCACAAGTGTTATTTGCTTGCCTGCCTTGCGTATCTCCCAGGCGGCTTCCAGACCGAGGACACCACCGCCGACGACTACAACCCTCTCCACCTGCGGCAGATAATTTTTGATTCTGTCAATATCTTTGAGCTCGCGGATGGAAAAAACTCCGTCCCATTCAGCTCCTGCGCTTACGGGGATATTTGATCTGGCACCGGTAGCAAAAATCAATTTGTCGAATGAACGTGTCCCGCCGTTGGAGAGGACAATGACTTTTTTATCGGCATCGACCTTTGTAACGGTGGTATTCAGTGTAACTTTAATATTGTTCTCCTTATACCAGATTTCAGGTTTGATGTTGAAATTGATATTGTCTACTTTTGAGAGAATACCCTTGGTCAGCATGGGCCTGTTATAGCCTACGACGCTCTCAGAGGAAATAAGCTCGATTTCGGCCGAGGGATTTCTTTTGCGGATTTCAACGCAGGCACTTGTTCCCGCAGCACCGTTACCAATGATGATAAAATGTTCTTTTTTATTAGATTCAAAGGCGGCATCGGAAGTTGTTATCTCAACGAATTGTTCCGGGCCCACACCGCATACCGGGCAGGATTCGGGAGGCTTAGGCCCCTCTACCACTTCTCCGCAGACTATGCACTTCCATTTGCGATTTTCAATGGAGGGCTTGACAGGATCCACAATTTTTCCCGCAAGAATGGATTTCCCGAAGTTGTACCCGAATTCGAAGGCTTCCTGAAGCTGGGCGTCGTTGGGCTTAAACTTGATTCTTAAACCTTCTCCGTATACCTTCATCCTGAGCTGAGCCAGCCGCTGGATTATGTGTGGGACGCCTTCTCCGCTCCAACCATATGACCCGAAAGCCGAGGCGATTTTACCCCCGTGAACCCTTGAAAACATCGAAGAAGTTAAATCCCATATGGGCTTCAGGGCCTCCCCGACAATTGTGGGGGTTCCTAAGAGCAGGCCATCGGCCCAGAAAATATCGTCCAGCACTTTTGTCGCATCCCCGTTTACCATGTCGTACATTTTTACATCTATCTTGCCGGATGCTTTAATACCTTCGCTGATTTTTTCGGCGATAATGCCGGTATATCCATAAGCCGAAACAAACGGAATAACGACGGTTTTTCCGGTATTGGGGTTGGATTCCCGCGCCCACTTCTTATATATTTCAACATTCTTCAGAGGGTCTTTTACGAGAACCGGACCATGGCCGAGGCATATGGTTTCTATCTCCAAATCCTCTATTTTCGCAATACCTTGCAACATAAAGGACTTGAAAGGCCCCATGATCATATCAAAATAATACCGCATCGATTTATAATAATCTTCTTCACGACCTTTTTCCGCAAGTTTATCGTTAGTTATTCCATCAAAGGCAAAGTGGGCCCCGAAAGCGTCGCATGTCACCAGAGTCTTATCTTCCGGAACATAAGTGAACATAGTATCCGGCCAGTGAAGATTGGGGGCACTGATAAACTTGAGGGTTTTGTTTCCTATGCTGATTTCATCCCCGTCTTTTACAGTGATTGAATGAAAATCCTTGTTGCAGATTTCCTTCAAAAAACCGATACCCGTTCCGGTGCCGATTATTATCAGTCCGGGATGTATTTCCAACAGTTTTTCGATGACCCCGGTGTGATCGGGTTCCGTATGGCTTACTACAAGATAATCAATATCCCGAACGGGCACCACCGAGGTAACATTGTCCAAAAACTTATCGTAGAATTTTAGTTTAGACGCCTCGAAAAGGACAGTCTTTTCTGAACCCTTGAGAATATATGAGTTGTACGAAGTGCCGAATTCGGTTTCCAAAAGGATATCAAAGTTCCTTAATCCGGGATCCAGGTTTCCCACCCAGTACCAGTCTTGCTTGATTTTCAACGCCTTCATATGCTTTCCTTTCCACTTTAAAAATTATTGAACCCTACTCACAACAAACAAACGTCATGTCCTGACATATCTGATTATATACCCATAACCGATCATGATTAACAGTTTTCGTTCAAAAAAGACCGTTATTCCTTGCGTATATATTCAATGTTCGGACTGCCGTCTTTGCCGTCATAGGCGATATCGTATGAGGTCTCGCCGTCATCACTTATCAGCGATAGTTCAAAATGAGGGCCACCCTCCGGACGCATAGTAACCAATTGAAGGATGTATTCGTCTTCAGGATTGAAATTGCTGAAAACGGACTGCTTCCTGGTAAAGTCCGAACCGTCGAATTCCAATTCCCAAATAGAAACTTCCTCAACCTTTTCTGAAGGGATCAGCAGGAAATTTTCGAGTGAATCTTCCAAAACAAGGCGTTCGGTTGGTACAAATTCCTTCAATTGATCTTCTGTGGGCATGTTTATCAAAATGGCAACCGTTTTTTCCGGTGCCGTTTCTCTGAGAAGTTTCAAAGGGCTGTCCTCAGTTTTCTTGTTCGAATCGCTTTCCGGTGAACATCCGAAAATCATCAAAGCAATTGTTGGCACCAAGGCTGCAACTAGAAATTTTTTGATAATCAATCTGAATAGATCAGCATTATATGGTTTGTTGTCTTTCATGCAATCATCCTCCGATATAGTAATTATTTGCTGCATTCATTATTATACCTCATTTTTTTAAAGTTACTATTATGACCTTTATTGTATGGCCTTTATTGTATGACCTTTCTTGTATGGCATTTCTTGTATGACCTTTCTTGCCTCTCTCCTGGTTTAAAATGGGAACCGGTCCGAAAGCAGGGAGAGTTTTATGGAGTTCTTATGGAGTTCTTTCCCACGAGTAAATGCAATTCCAGGGTCCATGTCGTCAGGCACTGTCACCTTGTCAGCTTGTTAGACAATCCAAGTTAGACAATCCAAAGAATAACTATTTAGGCGGAAGTTCCAAAACCTCACAAACGGATAAATCAGGTTTTACATATGTGAACTTCTAGAGATTTTCCGACTAAATGACCTGCTTGCTTCGAAACATGCA
>CAYYHH010000187.1:0-4458 GCA_964471645.1 uncultured Oscillospiraceae bacterium | reverse complement strand
ACTGACCCTGGCTTTTGCGCTGCCGCCGGCGGAAAGTAAAATTTCTTTGCTGAGAGAGAAAAAAGGATTTGAACCGATCAGTTCGAGCCTGCGCCTGTTTGCCCCTTTATTTGTGATCCAAATGGGAATGGCTCCCATAACCGCCCGCCATTTCTGCTATTTCTCTTTTGCTGCTTTTTTAATAAACCTGCCAATAATAGCTTTGTCCGGGTTTGTTTTGCCCACGGGCGTGGCCTTGATGCTTCTCAGCATATTTGACACAGGCGACAGCACCTTTGTAGGAGGTGGGCATGTTTTCGGGGTGGGTGCCTCAGGTGCTGAACTGTTGATACGAGCCATGATCTTTTTAAATCGTTTTGCGGGGGGGTTGGATTTCTCATCCATGAACGTTAAAGCGCCCTCCGTTTTGGCTTTGGCGATCTATTATGGTTTTTTTACTTTCATTACATCGGAAGAATTTTGGATACTTATCCGGAAGAGGAACAAAGCGAGGATAAAAAAAGTTTTAATCGGTATTATTTGCATATCTGTATTGGCATCTTTAATTGCGGGTGACTGCAATGAGCGGGGCGATATCGTATTCGTCGATGTGGGTCAGGGTGATTGCATCCATGTGAGGACTCCCTCGGGGAAACACATACTGATAGACGGGGGCGGCAGCAGGGATTATGACGTAGGTAAGAAAATCCTGCTTCCCTACCTGTTGAAAAATGGGGCGAATACGGTGGATTTAGCCATCGTTACACATTTGCATTTGGATCATTATGGGGGAATAGCATCCCTTTGCAAGCAGATGCCGGTAAAGAGGCTGGCAGTCTACGCGGGTAATTCCTTGAGAGAAAAAAGCATACTGGAGGATACGGGACTCGGAAAAGAGAATCTGATGTACGTAGGCACCGGCGACAGGATAGAGGTTGATAATGATGTATTTATAGAAATACTTATGCCGGATCGAGGCAGTGAAGAAGTCTACAAAGAGATTATTTCGGACAGCGAAGATGAAAATCGCAGCAGTTTGATATTTAAAATCAATTACAAAGGGATTACTGTACTGATCACGGGCGATATGAGCTTTGAAGGAGAGGATATTTTGATGCAGTGTTATCGGGGGACAGCCCAATCGCCTCTGAAATCTGATATTTTGAAGATAGGTCATCACGGCTCCCGCTATTCAACGGGGGACAGGTTTCTTGATGCAGTAGATCCAAAAGTGGCTGTGATCCAGGTAGGTAAAAACAATTTTGGTCATCCCCACTCCGATATCATTGAAAAACTATCGGGAAAAGGTATAATGATATACAGAAACGACAATGACGGTGCTGTGCTTATAAGCTTCCGAAGAGGAAAGGTCAATGTGCGCACCATGCTTTAATATTATATCGGTTAAAGGAATTCAAATGTCAAGAAGCGGCCACGGAACAGAACAACATGCTTTTAAAAAGATTCAGAGGGATATTGAAAGGGATGAGATGTCTAATCCCCTCTTTTTTTACGGAGAGGAGCAATACCTTGCCAAATGGGCGGTAGATACTATATTGAAACGCTATGTGGCACCTGAATTGGCCCAGCTGAATTGTGCGAGATTGAGCGGCGAAACGGCAACTGTATCCGATATTATATCCCAATGCGAGACACTGCCTATGATGGCCGAAAAGAGAGTCGTCATAGTGGAGGGTTTCATTGCGGGCTCCGAGCAAAGCAAGGCCGGCTTTAACGAAGACGAAGAAAAAGAGTTTATCGAATATATAAAGGCTCTGCCCGAAAGCAGCTTGCTGATACTGGTTTCTGATTCTGTGGATAAACGCAGGAAACTTTACAAGGCTATAGCCGTTGCCGGCTCATGCTATGAATTCACACGGTTAGACGAAAAAGAGGTCCGGGGATTTATAGTTAAAAGATTGGCGCATTCAGGAAAAAAGGCGGAGGCATCGGTGATCAGGAGGCTGATTGAAACGTCGGGGTATTTCGACAGGCAATCGGACTATACCCTTTATAACTTAGATAACGATCTGAAGAAGCTGATTGCCCACAGCGATGGGGACGAAATAAAGTTAAGCGATGTGTCGGGAGGGATGTCGGGAAACACTGAATCCTATGTCTTCGATATGATTGACGCTATATCGAAGGATCGCAAGGGCGATGCGCTGACTCTGTTCCACGGCCTCATTTCATCCGGGGAGAACATCCATGGCCTGCTGGCTCTGATATGTTCTCACTATGAGCTGATTCTGAAGGTCAAGGAAATGATCGATGCGGGTTTTGGCTCTGAAGAAATTAAAGAGTGGACGGGCGCCCACGCATTTAGAATAAAAATTGCGACAGGGCTTGCCGGAAGATATTCGGCGGAACAGCTTCGAAAAATATTGTCCCGGTGTTTCGATGTGGATAAAACCATTAAAACCGGGCTGCTGGAGGACAGGCTTGCCATGGAAATGCTCATAGCCGGAATATAAACAGGCGGCGGAACGTATATATATTTGGCGTATTTATGGGATACCGATTTAAAAAATGTTGCAAAGCGGGTTGCGGGGAGATCCGATATTGAAAATAATGAAATTCAATTGGAAAAATAGCGAAGGAACAGGCATCAGGGCGCAGACCAAGGCAGATATGATGCTGTTGATGGTTGCGTTGCTTTGGGGGGGTTCCTACCTGCTTATCGATTATTCGCTGGAGGAGCTGGACCCCTTTAATATAAATGCCATGCGTTTTATCATAGCTTTTATTGCGGCATTTTTGGTGGCTTCAAAAAGACTTGTCCCGGTGAGCAAGATCACATTAAAGTATGCGGCTTTGTTGGGGTTTGTTCTGATGATAGTCTATCTGGGCGCCACCTTCGGTGTCAAATATACCAGCCTTTCCAACGCAGGCTTCTTATGCGCCCTTACTGTGGTTGTTACCCCTGTTCTGGGATTCTTTTTTAAGAAACAACGGCCGAGCAAAAGGTTATCGGCAGCGGTGATCATGGCACTTTTTGGAATCGGTTTTTTGACCTTGAACGAAAGTCTGAAGCCGGCCTCCGGCGACATCCTCTGCATTCTTTGTGCAGTTGCTTACGCCGTCCATCTTTTAATAACAGAAAGCGCGGTACTAAAGGAAGGCGTGAATGTTTTTCAATTGGGGGTTTATCAATTAGGGTTTTGCGGAGTTTACCAGCTGATACTTTCCATTGCCGTAGAAAGTCCGCATTTCCCGTCAACGGTCAAGGTCTGGGCATCAGTATTGGTATTGTCGATATTCTGTACGGGCATTTCCTTCATTGTGCAAACTATAGCCCAGCAATACACCAGCGCTTCCCATGTGGGTGTGATTTTTTCGCTGGAGCCCGTTTTCTCTGCATTGGTGGCGTTCTTTATTGCAGGTGAGATACTTACGGGCAGGGCATATTTTGGTGCGGTTTTATTGCTGGCAAGTCTTTTTGCCATGGAATTGGATTTTAAAAAAACAGTTGACATCATCAGATCCAAATTGAGAGAAGCGGGATAACAATCCGACCTGCCTGCCCACAAATGTTTATGCCCCTATGCAATATTTGTGTATGCCTTTTTGCAATCTTTGTGGAAAATTGTCACAGAAATATTAATTTAGTTGAAAAAAAAACAATTTACTTTATAATAAAAGTGTTGGCCTGGTGCTGGCTGTCGGCACGCGGGCAGATGCGGGGTTTTTTCTGGCTTTTGAAAGGACCATGCGGATCGTTTTACCAGTTTAAGACAGAGCGGGAACTACGCTTAGCTTATAAAAAACATATAGGAGGAGAGAAAATGACATTGGACAACAATGGATGCTGCTGCAGCGATTGCAATTGTGAAAAGCCGGATTTCAGCCAACTGGTCCCGGTATTGGACACCTACGGCAATATTCCCGGCAGCCTTATCACGATATTGCAGAAGGCGCAGGACATATACGGATATCTTTCAATGGATGCAATTAATTATATATCCGAAAAAACGGGATTGAAGACTGCTCAGATTTATGGGGTAGCCACTTTTTACACACAGTTCCGGCTTGCGCCCATAGGCAAAAACCTCATCATGCTGTGCAAAGGGACCGCCTGTCACGTAAACGGTGCCGATATGATTGAAGAGGCCATCAGCGAGGAGCTGTCCATCGGCGACGGAGAGACCACTGAGGACGGTGTATTTACCTTAAACAACGTGGCTTGTCTTGGCTGTTGCAGCTTGGCGCCAGTTATGATGATAAAGAGCCATGACGGAGACGAGACCTACGGAAACCTCACAAAGGATTCTGTCAGGGCAATACTTCGGGACATTAAGAAGAAAGAGCAGGAGGTCGCGCAATGAGAATATTAGTTGGACAAGGCAGTTGCGGCGTAGCCACCGGAGCAAGGAAGACTGCCGACGAATTTATCAGACAAATAGACAATTTGGGACTTGCCAATGTAGAGGTAGATAAAACCGGATGCATAGGCAGCTGCTTCCTTGAGCCGATAGTTGA
>CAYYHH010000186.1:1135-4498 GCA_964471645.1 uncultured Oscillospiraceae bacterium | reverse complement strand
ATAACATATAACCACGAGAAATATATTGCCGGTGCTATAGACAGCTTTGTCATGCAGAGAACAAATTTTAAATATGAAATACTTATTCACGATGACGCATCTACAGACAGGACAGCAGAGATTATAAGAGAATATGAATCTATGTATCCGGGTATAATCCGGGCAATTTACCAGGCGGAAAATCAATACTCAAAAGGTGGGAGGGTTTCCCGCTTTATACTGGACAAGGCCAGAGGTAAATACATAGCAGCCTGCGAGGGTGATGATTATTGGACCGATGTCAATAAGCTCCAAAAGCAGGTGGACTATATGGAGTCCCATCCGGATTGCAGTCTGTGCGTACATGCGGCATATCATGTATCGGCAGATAACAAGAGATTAAAATCAGTAAGCAGAGCCTGCAAAAAAGATAAGCTGTTCAGTGCGGAGGAAGTGATTGAGGGCGGTGGAAGCTTGTTTCCCACCAATTCATTTCTGTATCCTTCCCAATATGCTGTAAACAGACCGGACTATTACTATAAAGCACCGGTTGGAGATTATCCCCTCGCTATTTTTTTAGCCACACAAGGCACCGTTTATTATATTGATCGGTTTATGTCTGCCTATCGCACGGGTGTTGCAGGGTCTTGGTCGGACACTGTTTTGAGATCGTCTGAAAAAATTGAAGCTCATTTTGATAGGATAGCAGATATGCTCAATGCGGTTGATGCGGAAACGGATTACATATATACAGAGGCAATTGAGCGTACAAAAAAGAAAAATAACTTTCAAGTGCTGCTGATGAGGCAGGAGTATAACAAAATAAGGTCGGAAGAATACAAGGATATTTATTGTCGATTACCGATGGGGACAAGGGCTAAAATTTATTGCAAACAACATTTTCCGCGATTTACTGAAGGATTAAAAGGTCTGAAAAACGACCTCAACATTTTTGTTGAGAAATCGATAGGGGGTAAACACCAATGAAGAGGGGAATCAGTATTAACAAAATCGCCCTTATCTTTGTTTTCGCTTTATTAATAATGCTGATGTGGGTAAATCCATTATCAGTATATGCCGACCCAGCGGAACAGCCCTATGAAATCGACAAAAGCTATTCAGGTGCACAGTTTACAAAAATCAGCATTTGTGCTGATCTGCACTTAAGGGGCCAGGGGATACAAAACAACAGGCCGCGTTTTGAAAGATATCTGGAGGGGATACAGGAATTTGGACCACAAATAATAATCCTGTGCGGTGACCAATTTGAAGGAGAGTATATACCTCCGGAAGAGGGAGATTACTTTTACGAATCGGGAATCGGTATTGATTTCGATGATCCATATACAGAAATACGTGCACTGGCAGAATACTATCATCCGGGGATCCCTCTTGTATTTATTAGCGGAAACAACGATTATACAGACCCCCAATGGCCGAATGGCAGTTACCAGGAATTCTCAGGGTATCAATCCCATTACGGATTAGTCGAAACTAAATATTTTGATATTTTCAGGTTTGGAGCCCCAAGTGATGGATATCCGAATTATCCATACAGCGATGACCAGGTAGAAGTTTTGGATTATTATCTTGAACACAGGGTGGATAAAACAAAGCCGGTTTTGATCGCAGGCCACTACCCGATCGATGATTCAATAAATACCCCGACAAATGATTCGAATAGTTTGCGGAATGCTGACAATGCCGATGAGATTATTTCTATAATAGGAAGGCATGTCCAACCGGTCATTTTTTTGTGGGGGCACAATCATGACAGGGGGCCGGATGAAAAAAATCAGATTATAAAAACATATGCGAGAGATCCCGGCAGTTATTACGTCTTTACTACCTTGAATGCAGGTGCGGTAGCATACAGGCAAACAACAGAATATGTTCAAGGTGTCGATTTAAGTCTGGATATTGCCGGCAATTATGCCTTTGATTACGGAGTCAAACGCTACAATATCAGCGGTGAAGAAAAGGTCATTTTAAGCGGGGAATATTCTGTCGTTTCCGAGTTACCCTGGAAAGGTAAGGGAACACAAAATGATCCTTATCAGATCAGTGAAGCAGCTCATTTGATTTACCTGGCAAATTCGGTGAATAACGGTGATACGTATTCGGGGGAATTTTTTATACAGACGAAGGATATAAACCTGGAAGGCATAAACTGGATACCTATTGGTAAATACGTATCGTCGGACCCGGGTCCCGAAGAGAGCAACAGAAATTTTTCCGGTACTTATGATGGCAACGGACATATCATTTCCAACCTTGGCATATCAGAAAATGCAAACGGGACTGACTCCTCAAACAAGGCTTATGGGCTGTTCGGATATTTGACGGGAACCATAAAGAATCTCGGGTTGACGGACGCGGTGATCTCAGTAGAGATTGCCGGGACTTACAATGTCTACGCCGGCGGTCTGGCAGGTTATGCCGGCTATTACGACTCGTCGTACATCGGAAAAATCGAAAACTCTTTTGTCGAAGGCAATGTCTATGCAAAAGCAGGCGCCGCTTTTGATCAAAGATGTGCCGCCGGAGGCCTTGTGGGATATTTACGCCGAGGTGAAATGAAAAACTGCTATTCTGCAGCAATAGCCAACAAAGAAGGCGGAAGCAATAACAGCGGGGCAGGAGGGTTGGCCGGCTGGTTTGATACAAAAGATTCACAGGCACACTATTGCTATTGGAATAAGGATATTACAGATATTGCGGGTGAAGGTAACGGGGTTGCCTCAGTCGGGATGACCACCGTTGACATGAAAAATCCTGACTTTGTGCGGACGCTGAACGAATATGACGGTACCGGATTACCTTCCGGGTATAAATCCTGGATGTCTGACCAATATACGTCTTTAAACAAGGGATATCCGATCTACAACAGACTTGTTGCGCCGGTGATTATTACCGATCCTTCCGATGTTTCTTCGATACCGAACGATATGGTGGTGAAGGTGTCGCTAAGTACCGATGCGGGGGCAGAGATCTATTATACGACGAACGGTGCAGATCCCAAATCCGGAACATTTTATACCGATGTGTTTGACGTATCGACTTCGGAGCCGACAGGTGAGACAGTGACAGTAAAGGCAGTGGCCAAGATCGGCGAAGACTACTCGGCCGTTGCTCAACAAATGATAAACTTTGAAATGTCGTCCGGTGAGCCTTGGGATCAAGGGGAAGGAACCGAATCCAATCCGTACAAGATAAGCAAGAAAGAGCACCTGATTTATCTTGCCAATACTGTTAACGCAGGTAACACGTATCAAGGGAAATTCTTTATACAGATGGCGGATATAAACCTCGAAGGCATGAACTGGGTCCCTATTGGTAAATACGTATCGTCGGACCCGGGTCCCGAAGAGAGCAACAGAAATT